>JAKCBU010000220.1 GCA_021839095.1 Pseudomonadota bacterium
CCAAGGTGAAAGCCGGCTGCTACACCGGCGCCCGTTGGGCGCCGAGCGTATTCAGGGCCAAGGTATCCCGATCCAATACCGGTTTACCCTGCTTCCTCCTTGAGGTTAAACAATGTTTATATAATATACGTACTTTCGTTGATTCATTGCAATAGCGCCCCTCATGGAACGACGTCAATTTCTCATCGCCGGGGCCTTCACCGCGGTCGGCGCCCTCGGCACCCGCTGCCAAGCACGGCAGACGGTGTGGGACATGCCGAACTTCTACCTCTGGCTGATGGTGGTGTATGCCAGCGTCGTGGCGGGTACCGTGGTCAGCCATATCATGGTGCCGGACGATGTCCACGGTATGGTAAGAGACATGTCGGCGTCAGGCGCCGAGCAATTTCAAAACGTCACCTAACGGCTGGACGCCCACCGCTTTCAAGGCGCCATCCACCACCACCGCAGGGACGGTTTTGATGCGCAGTCGGCTGACGACTTCGCGACCATCCCGCTCAGCGACATCCAGAATCTGCAGGTCCATGGGTAATTTTTGTGCGGCTTCTGTCCAGATTTTTTCTGCCTGTGGGCAGGTGGGGCACCATTTCGACACCAACAGTTGCACTTTCATTTCCGACCTCCCTAGCGACATTGGGCTATGATTATAGGTGCAGTATGAAAAGCTCCCCCATTCAGCCTTGGTAACCGTTTTACCCATTCCTCGCTCAAAAGGAGAGTGCCGTGAATAGCATAGATCAGATCATGCAACACGACCATGAACGGCTGGACGCATTTCTGGAAGCCTGCGCTACAGCCGTGCAGGAGAGTCGATGGCAAGATGCTGCGGGGCTTTTGGAAGAGTTTCGTCGCGGCATCGTGGAGGGACATATGTTCGTGGAGGAAACGATGCTGTTTCCCGCATTCGAAGCGCTGGAGGGCGACGACGAGCACTCCCTGACGGCCTTGCTGCGCAAAGGGCATCAGGACCTGCGGGTGTTCTTTCAAGAGATGGCCGAGGCCATAGAGGCGCAGGATGCCGAGGAGTTCAACGACTTCCTGAGCACGGTGCAGACCATTCTCAAGCAGCATGACGCCAAGGAGGAGGCGGAACTCTATCCCCATCTGGCGGACGCCATGCCGGATCACGGCGCCGCCGCAGCGCGGCGCATGGCGGATGGACAAAGGGAGAAAGGGCATGAGTGAGTTTCAAGGCTGCCAGTTGCCGGAAGACCTCCATTATGATCTGGACTATGTCTGGGCACGTCCCGAGGAGGACGGTACCTTCACAATCGGCGTCACCGACCCGGCCCAGACGATGTCGGGGCGCTTGCAAAAGGCCCGCATCAAAAAGGTGGGCACCCACCTGGAGGCTGGTCGGCACGTGGCCACCCTGGAGAGCGGCAAATGGGCCGGCGGCGTGCCGGTGCCTTTTGCCGGGACGGTGATGGCGCGCAACGACACGTTGCTGGAAAATCCCCATCTCATCAACATCGACCCCTACGGCGATGCCTGGATCGCACGGGTGCGGCCTGATGATCCGGTCACGGCCCTGGAGCGCCTCCATACTGGTCCGGATGCCGTCGCGGCGCTCCAAGCCTGGATCAAGCGCTATGGCGTGCAATGCATGCGCTGTTCCGACTAAGGCGCCGACGCTCGTTCGTTGACGGATTTTCTGCAAACACTTCCGTCCGACGATGTGCGGAAGCTTACGAACCGACTGCCCAGAATTGGCTCATGGGGACACGCCCTTGCGGTGCCGACGCTGCCAATGATCGATGATGCTGAACGCCAGATGCAGTACCCACAACAATAACAGAAAAGCGGCCAGGGTGCGGTGCCAGGGCAGGATATCTCCCGCTCCCCGCCACAGCAGGATACCTAAAATCACAGTGACACTCGCCAGGAGCAGAAAGATCCCCGCCACTGCGGCGTCCAGCCCCTCGCGCAGGGGAGTGCCGTCGCGCCCCACATTGCGCCACTGGCGAGCGACCCGCCGCCGTGTCGTCGCCGAAAGTAGAAAGATCCGCACCGCACTCCGCCGACCAGCCCCATAGCCAAGGAGCCAAGACCATTCACCGGCGAGGAAAAGCGCGGCAACCAGGCCGTCGATGATGTGGAAGGGCAGAAGCCAGATCCAGCCCAAGGCCAGGAGCAAACCCGAGGCGAGTTGCAGAGTCACCGTCAACACCACGCCGAGGAGCAGGAATATGGCCCAGGTCGGTCGACGCTCATCCCTCGCCATTGCGCTAGATCCTGCCCACGCGGCGCTCGGCGTCATACAGAAGACTTTCGGCCACGGGGAACGCATTGGCACGCGGGCATTGGTGTAAGACGGCATACATGGCACAGGTCCCCAATCAAGCTAACATCCGTGCATTATTGGACAATTTTTACGGCAATTCCTTGATCTTGAGCAAGAAAAGGCACTCCGCGATCCCCGGCGTCCAGCGACCGTCTTCACGGGCACGATACAGGTCCGCACAGAATACCAGAAAGGCCCTGCCGTACGGATGTTTACCCGATTGCCCGCCGTTTGCGCGGCGTACCGACCGCAGGCCACGATTTCCTATATCCGCGTCGTCGACCCTCCGATCCGTGAAGCAACGGAATCCCGTTGCACACCTCTGGCCTATTCAAATCAGTCAAGGCCATAATTATGCAGCTCGCCACATAAGACACTGTCCCGAAAGCACCCCATGACGTTCAATGCCGCCCGACGCCACCTCCAGCGTCATGCGGGCGCCCCGGCAGGATTTGAACTGCCATGGCCTGACACGCGAATGGCACGCCAATACCTTCAGATCGGCATCCAGGAAAATGATATCGATGGGGAAACGCATGCCCACGGTGTGTACACTTCCACAGGCAGTCAACAATAACCCCTGCTGATCAGAGAGCCCGGCCTTGCCCAGCAAGCCCTGCAAACGGTCGAGAAAACTGGCCGCCATCCGCACCTCAGACCAGAGCACCTGATCACCCCGACAAACTACGCCTTGTTGTGTCAAAAGCCGCCTTCCTGAAGAAACTTCATGTAGATGACAAAAGCTAGCATCAAAAAGGTGATGGGAAAAATGAAGACGAGCAGTGGCGCCAGCAACTTGACCGGCGCCTCCAGCGCCATTTTTTCGGCGCGCAGGAAACGCTCTTCGCGCCGCTGTTCCGCCTGCGCCCGCAACGCTGGCCCCAGATCACCACCCCGATCTTCCGACTGAATCAGCGCACTGACCAGACTCCGGACCTCCGGCAACGGAACTCGCTCGCCAAAGCGCCGGAAAATGTCTGTCTTCGATGTCCCCGCGCGCAAATCGCGGATCATGACACTGAACTCATTACGCAACGGACCGGGGGGCCCCTTATCCACCGCCACCTGCATGGCGCCGGTCAAATTTAGCCCGCCCTCGATCATCAGGGTGATAAAATCGAGATACACGGGCAGATCCTTCAGAATCAGCCGCCCCCGCCGCCGGGATTGCTCAACAAGCCACAGATCGGGATAAAAACTGCCGATAAACACGGCCATCAGGCTCGGCCAGATATTAAAAAATCCTAACGCCATGTAGAATAAAAAGATAAAAATCAATGGGACCAGAGTGGCGATCCATTTGAGCGCCACGAACT
>JAKCBU010000221.1 GCA_021839095.1 Pseudomonadota bacterium
TCTGGACTAAAATACGACGAGGGAGGGTTCAACCCCACGGCCGTGGGGCACTCTCCAACTGCTTCCAGTGCTTGCGGAATTTTTTGCGCTGCCGGCTTTCGCGGGCGTGCAGATAACCCATCAGCATGCCCGCATGGAAGGCGAGGCCGTGCTTGCGGCTGGCGGCCAGCCCGGTCAGATGTTGCCGTGCCATATCGGCGTCATGGATACCACCAGAGGTCTCCTGCAAGGCGGCGAGCAGCTTGAGTAAGATCTTGCTGTCTTTACTGGGCCACAATGCGCCCAACGCCAAAATCACATAGCGCCAGTTCTTGATGCGAATGCGCAAGGCGTGGAAGTCGGCCGCTGTTTTGAAGTGATCCCCCGCCGCCGCCAGCTTGCGATCTTGACGTTGCAAATGGCGTTCGACGTAGCCTTGCACGTCCTGATCGCTCTGCAACTCCTCACGCAGCAAAGTCGCCCAGAGCTGCAAAAGCGCCGCAGCAAGCTGACCGTGCTGCGCGTCGACCCTCGCACCCTGCGCTGCCAGCCAATGACGCAAAGGGCGCGCTTCCGTTTCCGTCTCCTGGGCCAGGGTCTCCCAATAAGCGGCCAACACTTCATGATCCCGGCGAATGTTCTGCGCATGAAACCAGCGGGCGAGTGCCTGACGGATGCCGGTCAGATGGTTCGCATGGTCCAGAGGGCGGCAGAAATGCAACAGGGCACGCAGACTACGCACACTTTTACGCAACTGATGAAAGTGTTCCGGGGTGTCAGCGGACGCATGCCGCATCACCTCGGTCAGCGCTTGCTGGCTCTGCCGAATCAACAGATGACTCAGTACCCGCCCCGCGCTATCGCGACGGTGCAACGGCGGCATCTTATCCCGCATGGCGCGTGGATCGGACGGTAGTAATCCGGCGAGACGCAAGCCCCGGGACATCTTGCTCTCGTCATCAGGCAACAGCGGCAGATCCCGGCACAGCGCCGCTCCCATCTCCAGCATCGTGGCAGCGTCTCCTGACACGAGTTCCAGTTCTAACTCCAGAATGGGCGCGCGCAGACCCTGTGCGCGCATCTCTCCGCGATCCAAGGCGACCAGTATCTGGCCGCCATCGGCGCCATTCACCCGACTTTCCCTGCGTTCAAAGCGGGTCTCGAGAATGACTTGCAGGGGTGTTTCAAGAAAAGGTGCCAGCCGTGTCGCGGCTTCGCTATCGCTAAAGACGGTGAGATCCGGCTCGGAAGAAGAAACGGTGACATTCCATTCAGGACGTTGATGGAGCCCCCCCGTGGAATGGCCTTCAGCCTTCAGCGTCGCCACCCATGCCTGGCCTTCCCGACGCACGCGATAAGCCAGCTTGGCCCGCTGCAGCATACCCTCCGGGCTATCATAGTAGAGGGCATGAAATGGCAGAGGGGGTATCGCTCCCAGCGCCAGCAGGGGATATTGGGTTATTTTTCCCCAGGCGGCGGCGGAGGGGTCCAGTATCCGCAGCTTAAGCTCCTGTTCCACACGCACCCCCCATCACAAAGCGCATGATCTGCACCCATTGCGGTAACTCCGCGCGGATTTCTGCGGTGCGCAAGTCGGCAAGACCGGCACCCAGTTCGGCGGCCCGTACATACAGTTGACTATCGCGCAGGGTGGCCACCACCGGTAATGCCAGATCCGCCAGAAAAGTTTGCAGATGCTGTCCGCCCTTGGTGCGTGCGTTTACCCGGTTGGCGATGACGCCCAGGCGCACTTTACCTTTGCGAAAGCGTTTGATCCCTTCCAGTTTTTCTAAGAACAGACGGCTGGCATCCCTATCGAAAGCGGAGGGGCCGATAGGAACCAGCAACACTTCTACTTCGTCCAGCATCGCTTCCAGCCGTCCCTTCTTCAGACCGGCGGGCGCATCAAACACCACATAATCGCTGGGAGGGTAATGGCGGAATTCCCGATCCGTATCCGTGATGAGGGACAGTTTGGGCAGGTGTTCGGGACGGCGCCGAGCCCAATTGCTGGCAGAGCGTTGCGGATCCAGGTCGGCAAGCAGGACCGTGCCGCGCAAGGCCAGCAGACTGGCCAGATTGGTGGCCACCGTGGTTTTTCCGGCACCCCCCTTGCTATTGAGCACCAGAACCCGAATCATGACAACGCCGCCTCGATCATGCGGGATTGCTCCGGTCATACTGTGCCAATAAACGGTCTTGAGCCGATGTACAGGCAGTGTCCGGTGTCTTACGCAAAAACGTATAAGTACCGTCTGGACGCATAGCCCAGGCGTTACAATCGTCCTCCAGGTAGAGTTGAAGCGTTTCCTGGAGGACACGCGCACGCAAGTCCGAATCCAGAATGGGCACGGCGACTTCGAGGCGACGAAAGAGATTCCGTCCCATCCAGTCGGCACTGGATATCCATAATTTGGGATGACCGCCATTGCCGAAGTAATAAGCACGGCTGTGCTCCAGAAAACGGCCGACAATGGAACGTACCCGGATATGTTCGGAAATCCCCGGAATACCCGGACGCAAGGCACAGGCGCCGCGCACGATCAGGTCGATCTCCACCCCGGCCTGGGAGGCACGATACAGCGCTCGAATCAGTTCGGGTTCAACCAGGGCGTTGACCCGGGCGATGATGCGCCCCTCCGGGCCGTGCCGGGTTTCCGTCTCGATGGCGTCGAGTAGGGCGTCGAACAGGGTAAAAGGGCTTTGCAGCAGGCAGCGCAGTTGTGGTGCCCTGCCCATACCCGTGATGTGCATGAAGAGATCGTTCATGTCGGCGGTAATGTCGGGATCGGCGGTAAGCAGGCTCAGATCCGTATAAATCCGCGCATTGCGAGAGTGATAGTTGCCCGTGCCCAGGTGTCCGTAAAGACGGATGCCATCCTCCTCACGCCGTAAGATCAGCATCATTTTGGCGTGAACTTTGTGGTTGACCACACCATAAACCACCTGGACACCGACTTCTTCCAGCCGTTCCGCCATGCGGATATTGTTGGCCTCGTCAAAGCGCGCCTTGAGCTCCACCACGGCGGTGACCTGTTTTCCGGCCATGGCCGCCGCCATCAGCGCGTCGATGATGGGAGAATCTGGCGTGGTGCGATATAGGGTTTGTTTGATACCGATGACTTGGGGATCGCTGGCCGCCTGGCGGATGAAATCCAGAACCGGGTTAAAGCTCTGGAAGGGATGATGCAGCAAGATGGGCTCGGCGCGGAGCTGGGCAAAGATATTTTCCGGCTGCGAGCAAGCCGGTGGCAGCCCTGGTAGAAAGGGTGAAAAGAGCAAATCGGGGCGCACCACCATGTCGATGATGGCGGAGAGGCGCGCCAGATTGACCGGTCCAGACAGCGCGTAGAGACTATCTTCGCCCAGTTCAAAGTGGCGCAGCAGATATTCGATCACCTCCCGCGGGCAGTTGTTCGCCACCTCCAAGCGCACCGCCTCGCCAAAAGGACGCATGGGAAGTTCATCGGCGAGCGCATCCAGGAGGTTGTCCACTTCTTCCTCGTCCACGAAAAGCTCGCTGTTGCGGGTGACCCGGAACTGATAAAAACCCTGGATTTTCAGGCCTGGGAAGAGCAGTTGCACATGTTCGTGAATGATAGAAGAGAGGAAGACAAAATC
>JAKCBU010000222.1 GCA_021839095.1 Pseudomonadota bacterium
TGCGTCGCTGGAAGGATCATTTTTCCTGAGTCGAGGTCGCGCTGGCAGGCACACCCATTCAAAGTGCTCGGTCCAGGCCGCACGCAAAATCCGCAGCACGGTCTCGGCGTCCACAGCGGCAAGGGTCTGGAGGGATTCCTCCACCGGTACCAGGCGCCCCAGATACAGCCATTGCCGCGTCAGACGGTTCATGCGAATTTCCGCATCCTCTTGTCCCAACAGAAGCTGGATCCGCAAACTACGCTTCGCCCAGGCCATATCCTCCTCCGTAGGGCCACGCTCCAGCAACATCGCCAGGACTTCCGCCATGGCCTCTGTCGCCTGCGTTTCCTGCGCGCCCGGTGTGGCCGCATAGAGCGTCCACTCTCCGCAATCGCGGAGGGCCTCGAGGTGGGAGAATACCTGATAGGCCAACCCTCTTTTTTCGCGCAGTTCGCGGAACAGATAAGACGCCGTGCCCCCACCCAGTATGGCATTGGCCACTACATAGGCCAGATGGTCCTCCGCGGCGACACGGCATCCCGGTGCCATCCAGATGAGATGCGCCTGTTGTGCTTGGGCGCGGCGTAAGCGTTTCCGCCCACCATGGAAGCGCGGGATTGGCCCTGCGACACGGGCGCCATGGCGCGCGCTCTGGAAGGCCGCCTCTCCCCAGGCACAGAGCGCCGCATGTTCCACTTCCCCGACAGCGGTGACGACAAGAGGCGATTCGGCGAGTATCCGCTGATGATAGGCTTGCAGCCGCTGCCGATTCGCGGTCCGGATACAACGCGCATCCCCCAATACCGGCCAGGCCAGGGGGTGATCCCCCCAGATCTCCGCAAGGGCGCGCTCCTGCGCCCAATCCTCCACATCCTCGGCGGCCATGGCCGCCTCTTGCGCGACTACCCGCTTTTCGAGCCGGAGATCGGCGTGGTCAAAACGAGGCTTCGTCAGTAGCTCGGTCAGCAGCGCAAACGCTTCGGCGGCATCTTCCGCCAGCACAGTCCCGTGAAGCACCGTGCTTTCGCGGTCCGTAAACGCATTGATGGTGCCGCCCAGCAATTCCATGGCCGCATTGAGTGCATCGCCATCGCGCGCCGTACTGCCTTTGAAGAGCATGTGCTCCAGCAAATGGGCAAAGCCGTTTTCGCCTGGGGCCTGATCCCGGCTGCCATTGCCGACGGTCAAAGACAGCGCCACGCTGCGACGTCCGGGCAGGCGCTCACTGATCACCGTCACGCCGTTATCCAGCGTGGTGCAGTATGGCGGTGATTCGGGAGCGTGCGTCACGGCTGAAGAGCGCCATGACGCAGGAGTGGACACGGGTATGGTCCAGCCCTGCTACCAGAATGGCTCAGCACCGCTGATAAGGATGTCGATGGACCGCTTATTGCGGGATATCCTTCATGCTCAATTTGATCTTGCCCTGGCGGTCCACTTCCAGGACTTTGACACGCACCGTTTGCCCTTCCTTGAGGTGGTCGTGGACATCATTGACCCGCTCGCTGCTGATCTGGGAAATGTGCAGCAGACCATCCCGTCCCGGCAGAATCGTCACAAAAGCGCCAAAATCCATGATCTTGGCCACTTTCCCATCGTAAATGGTATCGACCTGCACATCCGCCGTCAGCAGCTCGATACGCCGCCGCGCTGCTGCGCCCGCTTCACCATCCACAGAAGCGATCGTCACCGTACCGTTGTCTTGGATATCGATGGTTGCCCCGGTCTCCTCAGTCAACGCACGGATGATCTTGCCGCCCGGGCCGATGACGTCACGGATGCGATCCGGATTGATGTGGATCGTGATAATACGCGGCGCATAGTCGGATAACTCGCCGCGCCCCGCGGACAGCACACCGTTCATCAGTCCGAGAATATGCAACCGCCCTAGCAGCGCCTGTTCGAGTGCCCGCGCCATGATTTCCCGGGTAATCCCGTCGATCTTGATATCCATTTGCAAGGCAGTCACCCCGTGCTCCGTACCCGCCACCTTGAAATCCATATCGCCCAGATGGTCTTCGTCACCCAGGATATCGGTGAGCACGGCAAAACGGTCCCCTTCCTTGATGAGGCCCATGGCCACACCCGCCACCGGCGCCTTGAGCGGCACCCCGGCATCCATCAGCGCCAAGGAGGCACCACAAACCGTCGCCATGCTGGAAGAGCCGTTGGACTCCAGCACTTCGGAAACCACCCGCACACTGTACGGAAATTCGTCGTTATCCGGCAAAACCGCCACCATTGCCCGCTTCGCCAGGCGCCCGTGGCCTATTTCCCGGCGCTTGGGGGAACCCACCATACCCGTCTCGCCAGTAGAGAAAGGCGGAAAGTTATAGTGCAGCATGAAGCGATCACGACTCTCCCCTTGCAAGGCATCGATAATCTGTTCATCGCCCTTGGTACCCAAGGTCGCCACCACCAGGGCCTGGGTTTCCCCTCGGGTGAAGAGCGCCGAACCGTGGGTTCGCGGCAGCACGCCCGCTTCAATGGTGATGGGACGCACCGTCTTGCTGTCCCGACCATCAATGCGTGGCGCGCCATCCAAAATACGTCCGCGCACGATGCGGGTTTCAATTTTTTTCAACAGGCCGCGGACCAGGTCGCCGCACTGCGCATCCTCCGCGGCAAAACTCATCACCACCGACTGCCGCACCTCTTCCAGACGCTTGCTGCGTGCCTGCTTCTCCGTCAGCGCATAGGCTTCCTGCAAGAGCGGCGTGGCTTTCTCGCGCACCTGCATGCCCAGCGTCTCCTCAGCCAGCGGCGCCACCCATTCCCAGCGCGGCTTTCCGGCCTCCCGCGCCAAGGACTCGATCGTCGCGATCACCGGCTGGAACTGCGCATGACCGAACATCACCGCTTCCAGCATGATCTCTTCGGACAACTGCTGCGCCTCGGACTCCACCATGAGCACCGCCTGTCGAGTCCCCGCCACCACGAGATCCAATTGTGAAGCATTCAACTGCGAATAGCTGGGATTCAGCACGTATTGCCCGTTGATATAGCCCACCCTGGCCGCACCAATCGGACCGTTGAACGGAATGCCGGAAACCATCAGGGCCGCCGAGGCGCCAACCAGCGCCAGAATATCGGGATCATTATCCCGGTCCACCGACAGCACCGTAGCGATCACCTGCACTTCATTCATGAAACCCTTGGGAAAAAGCGGCCGGATGGGACGATCGATCAGGCGTGAAGTCAGTGTTTCTTTTTCCGCAGGCCGCCCTTCACGCTTGAAAAAGCCACCGGGGATTTTGCCTGCCGCATAGGTTTTTTCCTGATAGTTCACCGTCAACGGAAAGAAATCCTGGCCCGGCTTCACCTCTCGGCGACCCACCGCCGTCACCAGAACGACGGTATCCCCGCTAGAAACCAGTACCGCACCGTCCGCCTGGCGTGCCATACGGCCCGTTTCCAGTTGCAGGCGGCGACCACCAAAATCCACCTCTTTCCGAATAATGGTCAAGACCTTCTCCTTACTTACGCAGACCCAGACGTTCAATCAGCGTACGATAGCGATTCACATCCCGTTTCTTCAAATAGTCCAGCAACTTGCGGCGCTGACCAACCATTTTCAAAAGACCCTGGCGGGAATGGTGATCATGC
>JAKCBU010000223.1 GCA_021839095.1 Pseudomonadota bacterium
CACCGCGCACATGGATGCTGGCCGACTTGATGCCCGCCACTTCGCCCTCGGAGACCTCCACCAGTTCCGCCGCAAAGCCATGGGACTCGGCCCAGTGCAGATACATGCGCAGAATCATTTCCGCCCAGTCCTGCGCCTCGGTGCCGCCCGCGCCGGCCTGAATATCCACAAAGCAGTTTGCCGCATCCTGCGCACCGGAGAACATGCGCTGGAATTCCAGCTTCTCGACCATGGCCAGGGCAGTGTCGAGATCCGCATCGACAGCGGCGAGGAGTTCTTCGTCCTGCTCGCTCAGGGCCAACTCCAGCATCTCGCCGCCATCGGCGAGGCTCGCGGTGAGCTTGTCCATGGGCGTGATGACGGCTTCCAGGGCAGACCGTTCGCGACCCAGTTCCTGAGCCTTTTCGGCGTTGTTCCAGATGGTCGGGTCTTCCAGCTCCCGTTGAACTTCTTCTAGGCGACCGCGCTTTTCTTCGAGGTCAAAGATACCCCCTCAGGCCCGCGACACGGACCTGGAGATCTTCGTGCAGCGCACGCATCTCATTCACTTCTCTCATGATTCTCCCTTTTCCATCAGGCCGCATCAGGGCCATACCAGCGCGCGCATGGTTGCCCCGCACGCAAAGGCCGTAATTATGCGCAGTTTCGGCGCTGATCTCCAGCAGTGTTTTCAGCATGCGGGATTCCAAAGATGATCCGCACCGACGAGCAGTGCAACGCCGAAGATCAAGCTCCTTCGCCGACCCACGCAACATGCCGAATACGCAATTGCAGGGTAGTCGTATCCCGGAATGTATTCACATCCAGCTCATAAGCCATGAGTACCGTCTGCCCCACTCCTACCGGGCAGATGCCGTTTTCCACGGCGCCGAACCAAATGGCGTCGTAATCCATCGCATCCATTTTCACGACCAGTTTCAGATGCCTGCCGTCGCCTACTGGGCGGACATGTTCAATACGGCCGTGGCTTCTGAAAACAGGGTGCTCCCATTGACGACCAAAGGGTTCCAAGGCAGCCAGTTCTTCCACAACGGCGAAGCTGGGAGCCACCTCCAGGGGACCATCGGTGACAATCTCCGGGCCGGCCCTCTGGTCACGCAATGCGCTTGCAGCGATAGAGGCCCACGCTTCTGCAAAGCGCTGCAACCCATCGCGCTTCAAGGTCACCCCGCCAGCGCCCGCATGGCCACCCCAGGCGACAAAATCATCGGGATAACGGCCGGCTATCTCGGCCAGGGCATCCCGCACATGAAAGCCATGCACGGTTCTCAGAGAGGCGGTGATATGTTCGCCCTCGGCTTTGGGCGAGAAATAAGCGACGGGCCTGCCAAAGGACTCCGCCAGTCGCGCCGCACAAATGCCGTGGACACCCGCGTGGCCTTCGGGGTCGAATATCGTAATCGCCGCGGCGCCATCCCGTACCTGCTGTGCCGCCTGTTTTGCGCTTCGTTGCAGCATGTTCGACTGGACCGCCTTGCGTTCGGTGTTGTGCTCGACGAAATGCTGCGCCAGTTCTTCCGCGATAAGCACGTTATCGCTCATCAGCAGGTCCACACTGCCCAGAGCGGAATCCAGGCGTCCGCGGGCGTTGATGACGGGCGCGAAATGAAAGGCCAGGGTGGCCGCAGTAATGGGACCCTTGCAGTTCGTGGCGACATACAGTGCCTGCCAGGCGGGCCGCGCCACCGGCGAGTTCATGATCGCCAGTCCGCGGGCGATAATCGCCTTGTTATTGGTGGACCGCGCCAGATTGACACAGTCGGCCATGGTTCCCAGCGCAACCAGGTCCAAAAGACCGCCGAGTTTTGGCGCACTGGCGGGAAGGTCGCCGTCCTGAATCAATTGCTGGCGAACCGCGCAGCACAGCAACCACGCCACATGCACGCCAGCGATGTAAGGATCGGGAAACGCCGAATCCTCGCGCGCCGGGTTTACACAAGCCATGGCCGCCGTCGGCGGCCCATCCGCGGGCACGCCGTGATGATCCGTGACGATGACGGTAAAACCATGATCCCGCAGCCGGGCGATCCGCTCGTGATCCGTGCTCCCCTGATCCGCTGTAATGATCAAGGCGGGACGGGGGGCCTCCGCGATAATGCGATCGGTCAGGGTTTCGGTGACGCCGTAGCCATCCCGCAGACGATGTCCGATATAGCTGTGAATCCGCGCTTCCGGGACGCCGAAATAATCCCGGAACGCAAACTTCAGCACCGCGTGGGCCGAAGCGCCATCCGCATCGAAGTCCGAAATCAGGAGGATGGGCAACCCTTGTTTTATGCCGGAGACGATACATTCAGAAGCGATGTCGATATCAGGGAGCAGGTCGGGCGGGGTGAGGCCACTCAACTGCAGATTCAGCAACTCCGGCAGATTCGCCAGATCGACGTCGCTCAACCTACCGGCTATGATCCGGGCCTGGAGCGGGGTGTATCCGAGGCGCAAAGCCGCGTGCAATATGGCCGCTGCAACAGGACGGTCGACAATGCGCACGGCTTCCGCAGCCATCTACCAGACTCCGGGCGACGCCTGGCCTGGCCGGGCCGGTCTGCGCCAGAAGTGCCAGCGATCTGCACGGCGAAGCGTAAGGCGCTCTATACCACCGCTGGCGAGCACACCCGTCAAACACTCCAGGCGCCCGTCACTCCGCCACAGGGATTGCAGGGCCGGGACCAGCCCCGCAAAGGATTTTGCCGTATCCGGGTAAAGCCAGGCCCCGGACCAGACCCAGAGCAGATCATCGGGCAGTTTCGTCGCGGCCTGCAACACGTTGGAACAGGACAGCGGCAGGCCGAGCCAGCGGGCCGCGGCCTGCAGATAGTCGGCCTCCGCCGCCACGGTCTGCCACTTCGGAACGGGCCGCACAGAAGGCAATCGCCCCTCCCCCCAGGCCCAGAACAGACACCAGGATTCCTGACCGCTGGCATCGGCATCCTGATTGACGGGATGGGCGGCGAGGAGCATCTGCAACTCATTGAGAAAGGCATTCCAGCGCCGGGCATCGGCACCGGTGACTTGCAGGGCCAGGGGCTCGCGGCCCCAGACTCGTTCGGGATCGGGGCAGTGCAGGTCGGGCGTGTCGGTGGCCAGCACATACCAGCGCCGGGCGCCGCGCCGCAAAATCCATGGGGTGTCCGCCAGGTGTTCGGTGGCGGCCGCAAACAGTGCCGCGGCGGCGGCTTCCTCCAGACCGGGCATGGGCTGCAGCACCGCCCGCCCTGCCTGGCCGCGAAACGCCACCGGCTCCAGGGCGACGACCCAGTGCCCTTTGGTCGCTATGCCCTCAGACTCCGCCAATAATGCCGCCGCCGGCAGCACGCCGTTGAAATCCAGCAAACGCCCTGCCACCTCCAGAGAGGAACCAGCCGCTAACCGCTCCGCCCGTCCACGACCCCAGTAACGCGGCAACACCGCTCCCAGGTCGTCCTCCGGCACGCCACGCAGCCCCGACAGCCAGAGGCAGAGATCCGCCATCAGCGGTCCAGGATGGCGCGCTGCACCGCCTCCAGACTGGCATCCACGGTGAGCACTTCGCCACCCTGAGCGATGGCGGTATCGGGATCTTTCAGGCCATGCCCGGTGAGAGTACA
>JAKCBU010000224.1 GCA_021839095.1 Pseudomonadota bacterium
CCAAGTGGACGGCGTCTGGGAAGAGCCCTATGAAGCGCTGACCATCGACCTGGAAGAACAGCATCAGGGCACCATCATGGAACGCCTGGGCATCCGGCGCGGCGAATTGCAGGACATGATTCCCGATGGCCGGGGCCGCGTGCGGCTGGAGTACCGGATTCCCGCACGGGGTCTCATCGGCTTCCACACCGAATTTCTGACGGCCACGTCCGGCACTGGTGTCATCAGCCATATTTTTGATAACTACGGTCCGGTGAAGGGCAGCATCCCTTCCCGCAACAACGGCGTGCTGATCTCGGCGGAAGAGGGCGAAGTGGTCGGATTCGCCCTGTTTAACCTGCAGGAACGCGGCCGGATGTTTGTGAGCCCCGGCGACAAGGTCTACGAGGGCATGGTCATTGGTATCCATACCCGCGACAACGATCTGGTGGTCAATCCGCTCAAGGAAAAGAAGCTGACCAATATGCGGGCATCCGGCTCAGACGAAAACATCATGCTGACGCCGCCGATCAAGCTGACGCTGGAGGCGGCGGTGGAGTTCATTGCGGACGATGAGCTGGTGGAGGCGACGCCGCAGTCCATTCGCATTCGCAAGCGTTATCTGACGGAGAACGAGCGCAAGAAGGCGTCACGTGGCGGCGGATAAAACGTCGCCGTAGAGGAATGACCGAAAATGGCCCGGAGCTGATATAAGGCTCCGGGCCATTCTTGTGTCACATGGGGTCAGACTTTTCCAGAACGATCAGGCGGAACCAGCCGCCGACAGCGGCCGGTGTATCGCTGCGGCAGTGCAGTTCCGGGCGTTGTGTCAGAAGGTCTTCAAACACCAGGTCGGTGTGGGTGGCAATGGGGCCGGACAGTGGGGCAAGCAGGCGTCGCCAGAAGGCGCGTTCACCGGGGCGCAGGAACTTGTCGAGAATCAGTACCCGGCCGCCAGGTTGGAGGACGCGGCTGGCCTCCGCCAATGCCAGGCCGGCATGGGGTACGACGGCCAGTATGAGATGCATGACGATAACGTCGAAGCAACCGTCCGGGAAGGGCAAAGCCTCGGCATCTGCCTGAACAAGCGAAAAATGACGCGACGACCTGCGCGCGCGGTGGAGCATGCTGTGGGTGAGGTCGATGCCGATGGCTTCGCAGGCGGCAGGCAGATAAGGAATGTCCAGCCCGGTGCCGATGCCATCGACCAGGACGCGGCAGGGTCCTTGCGGAATATTGCTGAGGCTGCGTTGCCGCAAGGGGGCAGAGAAGCTGCGCACCGCCGAATCGTATATGGGTGCCCAGAGCGCATAGGCGCGCTGCAGGCTCTGGCGACTCAATGGAAGACGGTCGCCACCGCCAGGCGAAAGGCGGGGATGGGAACCATAAAACTTTCGCCGGTATCGCTGACCCACTCGAAGGTGCCGTGCATGCTGCCTACGGGCGTGGACAGGACGGACCCGCTGGTGTAACGGAAGCGTTGTCCAGGCTGCAGCGTGGGCTGTTCACCGACCACGCCGGGCCCTTTGACTTCCTGGATATGGCCTTCCGCATCCGTAATGATCCAGTGACGATGGAGGAGCTGCGCCGTCTGCGGGCCGTTGTTCTGCATCGTGATCTGGTAGGCGAAGGCGAAGTGCTCCTGCTCCGGGCTGGACTGCTCCGGCAGATAGCGGGTCTCGACGCTGATCTGGATTTCTGTGGGGGGCTGGTTTTCCATGGGTCTGCTCCGGGCCGCTGGTCGGCGTTGCGATTCAGAAACAGTCTAACGGTCCTGAGGTGGGCTGCCAAGCTATACCGGTTGATCAGCGTTTGGGCGCCGCAGCCGGGCGGGGGCGGTAGAGAATGAGCACGCGCCCGATGTGGCCGACAACGTCGGCGTGGCTGGCGGCGGACAAGGTCTTTATCATGTCATCGCGTTCGTCGTGGGATACCTGGGGTAGACGTACCTTTACGAGTTCGTGGGCGTGGATGGCGACCTCCAGTTCGGCGAGAACGCCGTCGGTGACGCCGTGGGCACCGATGATGACGACGGGTTTGAGGGCGTGTGCCTGTCCACGCAGGGCTTGTCTATGTTTGGCGTCCAGCATGGTATCCTCGTCAGTCTGATTGGGCCGCTATGGTGTAGCGGCAGAGTGTACGTTTGCGGAGGACGGGGGTCAAAGCCCGGAGGTGTATTTTGGCAAGAAGTAAATCCAGTGAGAAGTGGCTGAAGGAGCATTTTAAAGACCCATTTGTGCAGCGCGCCATGAAAGAGGGGTATCGCTCGCGGGCGAGCTACAAATTGTTGGAGATTCAGCAGAAGGATCACCTGATCCGGCCGGGCATGCGGGTGCTGGATGTGGGCGCGGCGCCGGGTGGCTGGACGCAGGTGGCGGCGCCGTTGATCGGCAGGAAGGGGCGACTGGTGGCGGTGGATCGCCTGGCAATGGACCCGGTGGCGGATGCCACGGTAATCTGCGGCGACGTCTATGACGACGCCATACTGGCCGCTTGCCAGGAAGCCCTACCGGGCGGCGCCGACCTGATCATGAGTGACATGGCGCCCAACATGTCCGGTATTGCCAGTGTCGATCAGGCGCGCGCCATTGATCTCGCGGAGCTGGCCCTGGACATGGCCCATCGCTGGCTGGTGCCGGGCGGAGCGCTGCTGATCAAGGTGTTTATGGGGTCCGGCGCGGAGGAGTTGCGCCGGGCGCTGCGCCGGGACTTCAAGAAGATCGTGGTACGCAAGCCGGAAGCCTCGCGCGCGCGCTCTACGGAGCAGTACTGGCTGGCGCTGGACTTTCAGGGGGTTGCGCAGGAAAGGTTGGACAACGGCGGGGGGAGTTCCCTATAATCTGGCCCACGCGCAGTTAGCTCAGATGGATAGAGCGTCGGCCTCCGAAGCCGAAGGTCACTGGTTCGACTCCAGTACTGCGCACCAACTCCCGCAAAGGTCTGGGATCGCATTCCGGGCCTTTTCTCTTTCCCGCCATGGCGCGGACACCAAATTATCCATCCCGACGGAAAAGAAAAATTCTCCCTAATACATCGTTCCCGGTCAATTGATGAAAAATGGCGAAAAGAACGTGCCCAAGCAGATATACCCATGCAAGATAGGACACCAGCCGGTGATATAGGGAAATGCGGGTATATAATACAAAATCCGTCGAGTGCAGTCCGAGTATGGAATGTCCGCCGGGCAAAACAAAAAGCAGAATGGTTCCAGTCAATGCCATAAACGTAAACGACAATACACCAATTCCATGCCAAAATCCGGACAGGCCCACGGTATCGCCACCTTCTGGAAGCCTATGTCTCCCCAGGTTTCTGATATCTTTCACCACGAGTGATACGCCGGCACGGTTCCATGGAAACAAAACGGAAAACTGCGACGCGGTATATATCCATAACCACTCGACGAAAATGACCAGCGCTGACAGTATGCCGACATACTCATGCAGGTATAAAAAGAACCTCGTCTGCGGATCATGGACCAGTAAACCGATACACATCTGCAGCGTCAAGACGATGGCCATGGCCAGATGGATGATCTTGGTAGTGTTGTCAAAATCGTGTGCGCCGCTTTTGCCTGCAACGCTATGGTCGTT
>JAKCBU010000225.1 GCA_021839095.1 Pseudomonadota bacterium
GATCTCTTCCCGCGCCTGCGCGATGCGATCGATCGCGTAAATACAAGGGGCCACGAAATGCAGGTCACGCCGCTGATCATCGCGCAGCACCAACCCCGCTTCCGTGCCGCCCGTCAATGCCATGGCCAGCATTTCCGCGGGCCATGCCGTTCGCATCAACAACCGTGCGCCTCCCTGCTCCAGCCGGGTGATTTGCGCCAGCAGCGTGGCTTGGGCCTCGGCATCGATCACCGGCGGAACATCTGTCGCATAATCCACTGCCGGGCCAATGGTCAACTCCTGCATGGCGCCCCCGAGCATGGCCAGGACCTCCTCCACCACCTCCTCCTGCACACAGAGCAGGCGAAGCGCCGAGCAGCGCTGTCCGGCAGAACGAAAAGCCGAGGCGATCACGGCATCTACCACTTGCTCCACCAGGGCCGTCGAGTCCACGATCATGGCATTGATACCGCCAGTTTCCGCGATGAGGGGAACGATAGGCCCCTCTTTCGCCGCCAGGGACCGGTAAATATGTCGGGCCACCCCTGTTGATCCGGTGAACACCACCCCCGCAGTCAGCGGATGATTTACCAGCGCGGCCCCCACGGTTTCGCCGGGGCCCGGCATCAGGGCCACCACGTCGCGCGGGACCCCCGCCTCCCAGAGCAGTTCCACAAAGGCTCTGGCAATGGCCACGGTTTGCTCGGCCGGCTTGGCGGCAACACTATTGCCCGTCACGAGCGCCGCAACCACCTGCCCGGCGAAAATAGCCAGCGGAAAATTCCACGGACTGATGCAGACAAAAGCGCCACGCCCGCGCAGACGCAAGGTATTGGTCTCCCCCGTCGGACCCGGCAGGGTTTCCGGGCGCATCAAGGCGGTCGCCTGGATCGCATAATAGCGACAGAAGTCAACGGCCTCCCGCAGTTCTGCCACCGCGTCGCCAAGGGTTTTGTGCGCCTCGCGCAGGAGCAGCGCAAGCAGGGCTTCACGACGGGACTCCAACAGGTCGGCGGCGTTTGTCATGATCTCGGCACGCCGTTCCACCGGCACCATATCCCAGCGCGGCTGCGCGGCATGCAAGGTACGCAGGAGCGGGTCCACCTCCTCGGGGCGGCTCTCCGCGAGGGTCGGCACGCGCAGAGCCAAAGCGGCCGCCGTTACCGGATTGCGTTCGTTCGCATAAGTCATGTCCATCCCTTTGCTATTGGGGCGAATCTGGCCCTGGAGGGTGCCGTATATATCGCGCGGCGCCGCCAGCGCAACGTCATCGGCCCGCCAGAGCGGGTTAGCCAGCAGATCATCGACGGCCACCCGGTGCTCCGCCAATCGATGCATAAAAGAGGTGTTCGCGCCATTTTCCAGCAGACGCCGCACCAGATAAGCGAGCAGATCCCGATACCGGCCGACGGGCGCATACACCCGCAAGGACTGTATCGCGGAGTGACGCAAGACCTCGCGATAAATCCCCTCACCCATGCCGTGTAAACGCTGCATCTCAAAGCGGGTGCCGGGAGACGCCGCCGCCAACTGGAGCACCGCGGCAATAGTCGCTGCATTATGGGTCGCAAACTGCGGATACACCAAAGCCTCTGGCCCGACAGCCTGTTCCAGAAGTTGTGCCGCGCACGCCGCGTAGCTGATGTCGGTATGATGTTTATGGGTAAACACGGGATATCCGGCGAGCCCCATTTCCTGCGCCCGCTTGATCTCGGTATCCCAGTAGGCCCCTTTGACAAGGCGTAACATCAGCCGGCTCCGATTGCGCCGGGCCCGCGCCAGCGCCTCGCTGATTACCTCGGCCGCACGCGTCTGATAAGCCTGGACGGCGATTCCAAAGCCATTCCAGCCGGCGGACACGGGGTTGCGGGCCATTTTCTGCTGGACCGCGTCCCAAAGGTCCAACTGCAATTCGAGGCGATCACTTTCCTCCGCATCCAGAGTGAGATTCAGCCGCCCCCGCGCCGCCGTTTCCGCCAGTTGCTCCAGCTTGGGCAGTAGTTCGACCCACAGACGCCGGCGCTGCCCCTCTTCATAACGGGGATGCAAGGCCGATAATTTGATGGAAATACCGTCCCGCTGTTCAGGCCCCCCGGAACCCGTCTGCATCGCCAGAGATTGCAGTGCCGCCTGGTACGAAGCGGCATAGCGTGCGGCATCCGCGCTATTGCGGGCGCCCTCACCCAACATGTCATAAGAATAGCAGAGGGTGGGTTGACGCTTACGGACGTCGGCCGCGCGTCGACGTGCCTCCGCCAAATCCTGACCCAGCACAAATTGCCGGCCCAACAGCGCGATGGCGCGCACCGCGGCGGTGACCACCGTATTCATACCCAGCCGTTGTACCAGAGTGGCGGTCTCCCGTTCCGCCAGCAGTCGACGCGACAGCATCAAAATCCGCCCGGAAATCTGGGTCATCCAGGATTGCTTCTCTTCTCCGCCGAAGCGGGCCCGGCCTAACTGATCGGCCGCCAGCAGCACGGCGGTACCCATGTCCGGTACTCGCAGCAATGCTTCCGCCAGACGCATCAGGGCCAATCCCTCGGAACTGGTGATGGGGTACTCGCGCAGCAAGGATTCCAACGCCCAGAAAGGCGCCGGGTGTTTGCGCACGGCATCCACCCAGGGCCGCGCCATATCAACGACCCGGGGCCAGTCCAGTTGACCATCGAGCGCACCGAGTAACGCGGCCACCCGCTCTTCCTCATCACGACAGGGCGGTGGCAACGGCCCTGTTTCTGTACGCTCTTCCGGCTCGGGGATGATTTCATCCACCGGAAACATACCCTTCAGCACAACGCGCTCATGAAATCTCGATCGGCACGGTAAAAGTCAGGGCCTTGTTCGGCATGCTGCGCGTATAGGCCGGGAATGATGTCGCGCTCAAGGCGCGTAAAGCCGCCCGGCGAATCAATGGATTGCCGGTGCCACCCACCACCCGCACCATAAACGCCTTACCGCCGCCCGGCGGCACCCTGAAGGACACCACGACCGTACCGTGGAGATGCAGGCGTTTGATGACCGCCGGAATACGCAGATTCCGCTTTACCAACGACCGGGCTCCGGACCCATAGGCGCCGATCCCGCTATAGACGGGCGCGGGTGGCGCGGGCGTGGGCATAGGGGGTGGTGGCGCGGCGGGCACGTGCATAGGGGGCGGCGGCGTCACCGGTGCCGGAGGGACCGGAACCGGGGGCGGCGGACGATGCACCACCGGTGGCTGGGGCGGTGCCGGCGGTTGAATGGGTACCGGTGCCGGACGATGCACCACGGGTCGTGGCGGGACGGTGGGCCTGGGAGGTGCCGGTTTGGGCGGAACCACCTTCGGTGCGGGCGGCGGGGGCGGCGGCAGCGTCACCATGTGGACCGACACCACCTTCTTGACGGGCTTCGGGGCCGGTGGGGTCCGGGGCATGGACAGCAACCCTGCCACGATCCCTGCTTCCACCAGCACCGCGGCAAGCACGGCATATTTAAAATGCGGATTGCGGTCACCCCGGTGCTCCGGTGGCAGATATCCGGGAAGAATGGCGCTATTCATGCCTTCGCCTGTGTCGCGATGCCAAT
>JAKCBU010000226.1 GCA_021839095.1 Pseudomonadota bacterium
ATGGGCGCGTGCCGTGGGGGGAACTGGGTTCACGTGTCCGCGGCATCTGCAGCCGCTGGGAAGCGGATCGCGGCTTCGGCTTCATCCGTTTTCTGACCGCCATCTCCGCCCATTTGTGGGTGACGGATACCCGGCAGGAGGACTCCCCTTACGCGTCCGCCTTTGTCCACATTTCTGACTTGCCGCGTGAGCTGGATCCGGATGATCTCCCGAGCCGGGACATCATCCTGGAGTTCGATCTCGAGTCCAGCGAGACGGAAAAGGGTGGTTTCATCGCTCGCCGCTGCACGGTGGTCAATCGCTATGATGGCCGCACCGGGGGCTTGTCCAAGGGGGCCGACTCCTCCTTGGAAGGTGAACGAGAGGCGCGTGAGACGATCGTCGAATCCTCCTGACCCCCGGCGTCAGGCGATCAGGCTGCGAAAAAATACCTGGCTGCGGCGTTGGAAGTTGTAGAGATGTTGTCGCGGTACCGGCAAATCTTCCAGGACGCCGGGATGAAAGCCGCGCTCCAGAAACCATTGGGCCGTCTGGGTGCTGAGCACGAACATCTGTGCGAGCTTCTGTTCCCGCGCCCGTTTCTGACAGTAGTCGAGTAGCCGCTCGCCGCGCCCCTGGCGGCGGTAGCGATTGTCCACCGCGAGACAGGCGACCTCGGCCATTCCCTGATCCGGGTAGGGGTACAGGGCCGCACAGCCGATGATCTTGCCGTCCCGTTCCATGACGGCGAAGTGATCGGTCTCCATTTCCAGGCGTTCGCGGCTGCGCCGCACGAGCACCCCGCGCTCTTCCATGGGACGAATCAGATCGAGGATCCCGGGGATGTCGGCGACGGTGGCCGTCCGCAGGTGCTCAAAGGGGTCCCGGGAAATGAGGGTGCCGAGGCCGTCGCGGGTGAAGAGTTCGCGCAGCAGCGCGCCATCCACCTGCCGCGATATGAGGTGGACACGATCCACCGTTCCGGCGCAGGCGGTGGCGGCGCTGTGCAGATGCTCGCGCAGGTCACCCTGAATATCCTCCCGTGTGAGTAATTCCGGCAGTTCGGACAGGGTAACCTGGCGCAGGAGTTGACCCTGGACATCGGTCACACCCTCCTCGTCCATGAAAAAAATCAGTTTGGCGGCGTGCAAGGCCAGGGCGGCGGCCACGGCTACTTCCTCCGCGCGGATGTTGAACAGAGTACCTGTCGGCGAGACGCCGATGGGAGAGAGCAGGACGACTTCGTCGGCGGCAAGATGACGTTGGATGGCCTCCGTCGCCACCCTCCGCACCTGCCCGGTATACTGGTAATCCACTCCTTCCAGCACCCCGAGGGGCTGAGCGATGATGAAGTTGCCGCTGACCACCTGCAATCCGGCATGGGCCATGGGCGAACCCATTTGTCCCTCGGACAATGCCGCCTCCACCACCAGACGGGCGCCGCCCACCGCCTCGCGGAGTACCTGCATGGCCGCGAGGTCGGTGATACGTTTGCCGTTGACCCGCTCGGTGCGCAGTTGATGGGCGCGCAGTGCCGCATCGATCTGCGGTCCGGCCCCGTGCACCAGGACGACGTTGATACCCAGGCTGTTGAGCAGGGCGATATCGTGGGCGAGGTTGCGGATGCTGCCATCCGCCAGGGCGTCGCCACCGAAGTTGATGACAAAGGTCTGCCCCCGAAAGCGATGGATGTAGGGCGAAGACTCGCGGAAGCTACGGACGAAGCTATCGGTTGACATCAAATCCGCCTGCCCGGCGGGAGTCCGGTGCGGCTTTGCGGACTCTCGGAAAAGGCGCCGTTCCCGAGACCGCGCCGTTCGTGAAAAACACGGCCAGGCCAGTCTTAAAGGACATTCAGGGGGATGGCTGGACGCCCAGCGGGGGACTGGTTCCGGGCGGCGAACTCTTCTGGGGTATATGCCTTGACCGTCAGCGCGTGTATCTCCTGCCGCACCGAATCGGTGGCCGTATTGACCAGACGGTGACGTGCCAGCGGGGCCAGGCCCTCGAACCGGCTGCTGACGATACGTACCGCGTAATGCCCGCCGCCACCGGATGACGCATGGCCGCTGTGCGCTTCCGTCCGGTCTTCGATTTCCAGGAATTCCGGATTCAGTGCGTTACGCAGCAATTCTTCAAGGATTTCTTTATTCATGGCAAAAATACTCCTTTATAGGGGCGAACGCTGACATCCGCGTAAACACCGGCACTCAGATAGGGTTCGGCGGCGGCCCAGGCGCGGGCGTCCTCCAGCGAATCAAAACGGGCAATGATCAGGCTGCCGGTAAAGCCCGCCTCGCCCGGTTCTTCGCTATCCACGGCGGGGAAGGGGCCTGCCGTCAGCAAGCGCCCCTCGGATCGCAACTGATGCAGGCGCGCCAGATGATCACCTCGCGCCGTCTGGCGCTTGCTCAGGGAGTCGGGATTGTCCGTGCCGATGATGCAGTAATACATGGCCTTTACATCCTGTCGGTGAGATGTATGCGCTAAAACTGCCCCATTTGCAGCGATTTGGCAACCACCCCCGCCGCCGATCGGGGGTTATGTCGGCGAGTCGCCATCCTTCGCCTCTTGCGGCAAGGCGCGCGAGATCACCACCGCTTGAAAGAGCACGAAAATGACCGTGATGGCGAGCATGCCGAAGAGTTTGAAATCCACCCAGATACCCGTCGAAAATGCGTAGGCCACGATCAGATTCAAGGCCGCCCCGAAGAGAAAGAAGGCGATCCAGTAACCATTGAGGCGCCGCCAGAAAGAGCGGGGGAGGGCCGCGGGCAGTTGCCCGCCCATCAGGCGCTGCAGGAGCGGCTCCTCGCGCCAGTGGGTAAAGAGCAGGGCCGCCGCGAACAGCGCGTAGAGAATGCTCGGTTTGATCTTGATGAAGGTATCGTTATGGAAGTACAGAGTCAGGCCGCCGAAGGCGAGGATCAGCAGTGTGGAGACCCAGGTCATGGTTTCGACCCGGCCGCGCCGCCACCACTGCCAGCCCATCAGCACGACGGCGGCGGCGATGAGCACCTCGGTGGCCGTGTAGATGCCATGCATCTTGTAGGCGATGAAAAAGAGAATGATGGGGAGGAAGTCGGTAAGCAGTTTCATGACGCGTCGCAGTAAATGGGGTTAAACTCCAGACTATCTAATCACAGAAAGGAGTTCGTGGACAGTGGAACGTCAACAGATCATCCAGAGTTTGGCCGCGCTTTTGGGAGATGGCGGCAGCCACCCCCTGCCGGATTTCACCGAGGTGAAGGCGGCGCGCTGGCGCCACCTGCCCCTCGGCGGCCGTCTGGAGGGAGTGGCGCGCGTGGACTTGCCGGAGATGGATGAATTGCTGGGTATCGAAGACACCAAGGCCGCACTGGACTTGAATACCCGCCAGTTTGTCGCCGGTTTTCCCGCCAATGACGCCTTGCTCTGGGGCGGGCGGGGCACGGGGAAGTCTTCGCTGGTCAAGGCGCTCCTGCGTCGCTATGCGGATCAGGGGCTGCGGGTGATTGAAATCGACCCGGACGGCATCCTCGACCTGCCGGAAATTCTGGCGGCGCTGCAGGCGGCCGATC
>JAKCBU010000227.1 GCA_021839095.1 Pseudomonadota bacterium
GTAGATGATCCCAACCGAGCGCAAATATAGAGGTGCGCCGAGAAGCTACGTAAAGCAATCTTGCGGACTTTTACCCGAAACCGGGAGTATCTTCACCATCTCGAGGGTTCTCTCTTACAGAGAGGGCGCCTACATCCGTTTTCTGACTATCCTGTCCAAGTCGTCCAAATATCGGATGCTTCTACCCCTTTACCCACGCTCAAGGAGTTGCGGCCCCTGCTGGTGGCGACCATGAGTAGCTAGGCCACGGCATGTGGGGCCTGTTGCACCGCCTTACCACATCAGCGGCTCCGGTTGGCCTTACGCCCGGCCGGTCCACTATGGGTCCTTGAATTCGGGACGAGGTATTTATCCGGCTGCGGCTTTGAAATAGCGCTGGAACCACCCCAGGGCTAGGCGGGCCGCCGCTTCCAGCGTCCCTCGTTCCTCAAAGAGATGGGTGGCGCCAGGAATAATCGCCAACTCCTTCTCCGCCCGCAAGGCAGCGAGAGCCTGCTCATTCATGCCGATCACCACATCATCTAAGCCGCCAACGATAAGGAGGGTAGGCGCTTTTACCTGGGTGATGGCGGGGCCGGTGAGATCGGGTCGCCCGCCGCGGGAGACCACCGCAGCGATAGCGTCACCAAACTGGGCGGCCGCGCGCAAGGCTGCCGCAGCGCCGGTACTGGCGCCAAAATAACCCAAAGGCAGGCCCGCTGCCTCCGACTGTTGCTGTGTCCAACGGGTGGCTAACGCCAGGCGCGCACTCAGCAGGCCGATATCGAAGCGGGTGGCATATACCCGATCCTCCTCTTCGGTCAGCAGATCGAAGAGCAAGGTACCAATACCGCCATCACGCAGTACCTGCGCCACGTAATTGTTCCTGGGACTCAGGCGGCTGCTGCCGCTGCCGTGGGCGAAGAGCACCAGACCGAGGGCATTTTCGGGAACCACCCAGTTGCCTTCCAGGCTCACCCCTTCTACCGAAAGGTGAACAAACCGTTCTAGCCCTACCATGCCTCACCTCCCGTTGATCGATCGGCTCGCTCATTATAAAACCTGCCATAGCCAGTTGCGCTCAAAATCCGGATATCATCCAAAAACACCTGAGAAAAAGCCCCGAATTATGGTATGGCAGCGCGCTATATAGTGGACCTCCGGAAATGTGAGGTAGCCTGGCAATAGTAGACAGTCCCGTATCAAGCGGCCAGCCGTGTGAAGGACTGTGCGAACACAGCGGGGGCCAGATAGCCAATCCTGGAATGCAGGCGCTAGCGGTTGTAAAAAATCTCGATGTACTCTCGAATGGTGGATTCTGCCTGCGCACGCGTCTCAAAGCGTTGGTGGTGGACCATTTCATTTTTAAGGCTTCTCCAAAAGCTTATATGGATGCCTCCGTGTGTGCAAGCGAACTTTTGATCGTTGGCATTTGAGGTCGAGTTACAGCCTTATATCCGGCCTGTAGCGCAGATTACCTCTGCTGGCCTTGATGAAATCCGCTGGAAGGGTCCTCATCTCGACTGCGTCCTCAAAAGGACAATGCTTGGCGGTTTCATTTTTGAAGTGCAACACTGCCGTTTAACTCTCTGATCTTCCTGGCCATTACTTCATCGGGTTTGCAAAAACCAAGGATTTTCTGGGTCGATTAATCATCTCGTCAGCAACTTTAGTCAAATACTGCTGGGGGTATTGCGACAGATCCGTTCCTTTCGGGAAGTACTGGCGGAGCAGACCGTTGGTATTATCATTGGTTGGGCGCTGCCAGGGACTGTGCGGGTCGGCAAAGTAGACCATCAGATGGGTGCGGTTTTCCAGTTCCTTATGCCGTGCCATCTCCCGACCCTGGTCATAGGTCAGGGTCTTCCTCAACGCCTTGGAAAGCGTGCGCAAGCGTCTGGAGAAGCCTTCCAGCACGGCCCCTGCGGAGGCATCGTCCACCTTTGGCCAGGATGACAAAATGGGTGCCGCGGTCCACCAAGGTGCCGATGGCGCTCCCATTGAATGCACCTTTTATGAGGACGCCTTCCCAGTGGCCGGGGGCCTCTCTGGACTGCGCCTCCTCCGGCCCCTCACGGATAGAGCGCATGTTTCGAATGCCACCACGGCGATCTTTGCCACGACTCCGGGGCCGACGCTTCTGGTGTCCCTGCCGCAGGGCATCGATCAGCATCTTCTTGAGCTCCCCGGCCGGGTGCGCGTAGATATGCTGGTAGATGGTCTCATGGCAGACCCGCTGACTAGAGTCGTCCGGATGTGCCACGCGGAGCCTCCCGGCAATCTGCTCTGGTGACCAGGTACGTTCCAGAATCAGCGCATGCACCTGCTCCGTCAAGGGGTTTCCAGGCAGTAGCTTGCACGGGCCACGCCTACGTTGCGTCTGGGCCCAATCCCGACCACAGACAGCATAGTAGCTATGCCTTGAACCACCACGGCAGCATTCTGGAACCTATGCAAACATGCTGGCCATCGCCATATTCCTCGTCACCCTGATCCTGGTCATCTGGCAGCCCAAAGGGCTGAGTATTGGCTGGAGCGCCATGGGTGGCGCCGTGCTGGCACTCGCCACTGGTGTCATTACCTGGAGCGATATTCCCATTGTCTGGCACATTGTCTGGGACGCCACCTTTACCTTCGTGGCACTGATCATTATCTCCCTGATTCTCGATGAGGCGGGTTTTTTTCATTGGGCGGCACTGCACGTGGCCCGCTGGGGCGGCGGTCGCGGGCGCCTGCTGTTTCCGCTGATTGTCCTGCTGGGTGCCGCCATCGCGGCGGTGTTCGCCAATGACGGTGCAGCGTTGCTCCTCACCCCGATCGTCATGGCCATTTTACTGCGTCTGGACTTCACGCCGGCGGCCACCTTTGCCTTCGTGATCGCCACGGGTTTCGTGGCCGATACCACCAGCCTGCCGCTGATGATTTCCAATCTGGTGAACATTGTCAGTGCCAATTATTTCAACATCAGCTTTGATCGTTATGCGATGGTGATGGTGCCGGTGGATATGGTCGCACTCGCGGCGACGCTGGCCGTGCTCTGGCTCTATTTCCGGCGTTCGGTACCGCGCCAGTACCCGACCCGGGATCTACCAGAGCCCATGTCGGCCATCAAGGATCACCTGGTTTTCCGCGCCAGTTTTCCGGTGCTGATCCTGCTGCTGATCGCCTATTTCGTCACTGCCCAATGGCAGGTCCCGGTTTCCGTCGTGACGGGCACCGGCGCGCTGATTATGCTGGCTTTGGCCGGTCGCTGGCTGCAGGGCGGGCGGGGGGCGCAGATTCCGGTGCGGAAAGTACTCCAGGATGCGCCCTGGCAGATCGTCGTGTTCAGCCTGGGGATGTATCTGGTGGTCTACGGGCTGCGTAACGCCGGGCTCACGAATTATGTAGCCATGGCCCTGCACTGGTTCGGCCACCACGGCGTGGTGGCGGCGGCGCTGGGGACGGGCTTTCTGGCAGCCTTACTGTCTTCCATCATGAACAATATGCCGGCGGTACTGGTGGGGGCTCTCGCCATTCATCAGCTCTCGGCGGCGGCCGATCCCATGCTG
>JAKCBU010000228.1 GCA_021839095.1 Pseudomonadota bacterium
TGGCCGGTGTTTGGGGAAAACGGACTCCACGCCGTGCTATTCGTGGTCAGTGCCGCTCCCGATTACTTCGGGACCAGTTTGCAGGTCTTGTTGCGTCAGGTCTGCGAAGCCCTGCACATCGCCATGCGTCAGTTGGGGAATGCGGCGGAAATCAGACGGCGTACCCTGCTCTATCAGGCTCTTCTGGATGAAGGGGATATTGTGTTGACCATGCAGGGCGAGCAGCCCCTGATGGAGGAGACTTGTCGTCGGCTGGTGAGCAGTACGCTTTTTGCCACTGCCTGGATCGGTTGTTTCGAAGAGGACGATCAGTTGCGCACCCTGGCGAGCGCCGTGGATGGCGACGCCTCTCCTTCCATGACCGGCTTCTCTCCTCAGGAGGAAAAATTGATCCGTCAAACCTGGCAGACGCATCAACGGGTTTCACCGGTGCTGAATATGGACCCGAAAATGCGTGATGCCACCGTTTCACCCGCGCTGGCGCTTATCCCCATACTTCGTGGGGGCAATCGCTGGGGAATTCTTGCGGTACGCAGCACCGCGATAGCATCTTTTTCCGCCGACGTGCTTGAATTGCTCCAGCGCATCGCGTCTTTGCTTGGACATGGCCTGGACGAGCTGGACCTGAAGCGCGAACTGGCGGATGAACAGTATCGGCAGAGTTGGCTGGCCACCCACGACCCACTGACAGCACTCAATAATCGACGGGGTCTCGATGTCTATTTCAGTCATGCCATGATGCGGGTTCAGCGCGCACACACCTGGTTGGCGGTAGTGATCATTGATCTGGATGATTTTAAACCGGTAAATGATACCTATGGCCATGAGGTCGGTGATCGTTTGCTGGTCGCGGTGGCGCAAGGGATGCAATCCGCTGTCCGCAACACGGATTTTCTGGTACGGCTGGGCGGCGACGAATTTGTGTTGCTTCTGGAAGGGCTACATTCCGTGCGGGATCTGGAGCAGGTGATGAACAGCATCCGTATGGCTGTGGAGACGCCGGTCTTCGTGGCGGAAGGGGTGAGCGTCCAGGTGGGTTGCAGTGCGGGGCTTACCCTCTTTCCCATGGATCAGGGCAGTGCCGATGCTTTGCTGCGGCATGCCGATGAGGCGCTCTATGTGGCCAAGCGGACTAAAAAAACGCGCACGCAGTACTGGGCCAACCACCTGAATCTGAGTGATCTGGACAGGATGCTCTTGGAAAGCTGATGCGTCCTGTATCCGAAGTTGCGGGGACGGTGGATGCAGGTGGCGATGTTTCAGATGTTTTGGTCACGTTGATGAAGGAGTTCCTGGTCAAAGGCGTTGTCGAGCTCTTGGGAGAGCTTGAGCACTTTGCGGAAGAGGGCGGGATCGGCATCCTCCGCTTGGCTGCGCAAACGCAGACGCGCCAGCCCGTCGAAGCAGCGGGTGCGGTCCACCGGATCACTGACGGTGGTGCATTGGTTAGCCTGGTAGATATCGAGAAGTATCTCTGCCGTCAATGCGTCGCTGAGAGCACCTTGCCGCGCGGCACGGAGTGCGGTGTCCGGGGTCATGTCTTGCAGTAGCGGATATCCCAGGCGCTGGTCGAGAAACCGCAGTAGTTCTTGATAGGTCATGTGTGGCTCCGTGCTAGAGTGGACGAGTCATGCCGCTGTTGAGAGAAAACCCGCAGACTTCGGCGACCCGCTGGAAATAGTATTGCAGATCGAGGGGAAGGGTCACGCCGTCCAACAGCCTCAACAGGTGAAAGTCGGCGGTGAGGATGATGTCTATCAACGACAGATCCCCCGTGTAAAAACGCCGTTTGGCGAGCATCTTCGCGAGTGCGCGCAAACGGCCCCGGCCTTCCAGTTGCTGGTAGGCGCCATAGCGGTCGTTGGCCAGGGATTCGATGGATTGCTGAAAACGGCGCGCGCACTCCCGCCGATAATATTCCATGTCTTCCGGTTCACCACATATTTCCGCGTAGGCCGGCAGCACTGGAGCGACGAGGCGATCGCGCAATGCGCTCAAGCCCTCCCGCCACGACAAAAAAGCCTCCCACTCCGTTTCCGGGATCGGGGTATGCAAAGGCCGCGTGTCTGGATAGCGTGCGTCCAATGCCGCGAGATCCGCCAATCGACCCGGCTGTGCCCAACCATCTGCGTGAACCAGCACGGGCAGATCGGCAAAACCCAGATCGAAGGCTGTTTCCTGATCCCGCAGGCGGCAGGGGTGATCCTTCCAGGGTATGCCTTTGGCGCCCAGCGCCATGCGCAACATCTGGCCTTCGGTGGAGGACCAGCGATGGTACAGGGTCGGCGGGGGGAGGGTGGTCAGCATGCGGGAATACCTATAGCGCCTGTTGCAGAACGCGATCCCATTGATTTGCCGTGATCGGCACGATAGACAGGCGATTACCTTTACGGACCAAGGGACTGTCGGCGAACTCGGGCAGCGTGCGCAGCCGTTCCAGCGGGAGGGGCTTTGCCAGGGTATGGCGATAGGCGATGTCCACCAGATCCCAGCGCGGCTGGGCGAGGCTGGATGCGGCATCATAATATTTGCTTTGCGGATCAAACTGCGTGGGGTCCGGATACGCGGTGGTGACGACTTCAGCCGTGCCGACGATGCCGGGGACCGCGACACGGGAGTGGTAAATGAACACCCCGTCGCCGATGCGCATACTGCGCAGGAAGTTGCGGGCCTGATAATTCCGGATACCCTCCCAGGGTTCTCGGCCACGCTGCCGCAAGTCCTCCAGCGAAAAGGCATCCGGTTCGGTTTTCATCAGCCAATAGGCCATGGTCTCAGCCTATCTGCACGGGATGATGGAGGCGCCGGCCGAGGAGGCGGCCGACGGCCATTTCCAGTGATTCTCCGCTTTGGGTGTCCTGCCATGTCCCGTTTTTTTGCGCGAAGCGGGCCGGTCCGTCGCTGCAGGCGAGCCATATCTGCTGGACCGCTTCCTGGCGGTTGAGGATGATCTGGCTGCCATCGGGCAGCAGGAGCGTCAACACGCTATCCACGAGGTCGCCTTCGACCTCCGGGACGCTTGCCTCAATCTGATTGAGCAATTGATTCAGGGTGTTTTCGACGGCGATGGCAAAGTTTCGTTCGATCATGGGGCTATCATCCTGGCGCATCGTCCTATGATGAGACTTGCGTCGCGACAGGGCAAGCGGTCTCCATGCAAGGTTACCGCATCCGGTGCCGGAACAGCCAAGCCGCGGCGCTCATGGAAGACAGGGCGATGAGGGCCAGCGGCCAGTATTGTGACCCCAGTGCGCGGAAGCCATCGCCCTCCAGAAAAACCCCGCGCACGATGACCAAAAAATAGCGCATGGGGTTGAGGTAAGTCAGATCCTGCACTAGGGGCGGCATGTTGGCGATCGGTGTCGCAAAGCCCGAGAGGATAATGGCCGGCACCAGGAAAAGAAAGATCCCCAGCAGTCCTTGCTGTTGCGTGACGGCTAAAGAAGAAATCATGAGTCCGATACCGATGGCGGCCAGCAGGAACAGGGTCATACCGGCCACGAGAGCGGGCATGAGATCGGA
>JAKCBU010000229.1 GCA_021839095.1 Pseudomonadota bacterium
TGGCCGCATAACCTGCCGCCAGTTGCAGGGTCGTCACCGACACGCCGTAGCCCAGCGCTATGGTGGCATGGCGCGCCTTGTCCCAGGTCTGGGGCGGAGGCAGCACACCACCGGTCCCACCTGCAAAACCCAGATCCGGCTCCTTGCCATAACCCGCCGCCCGATACATATCGTAGATGGCTTGGGCAGGTGTCCGCAGGGCAATCTTGGCCGCGCCGATGTCGCTGGAGTATTTGAGAATATGCGCTACGTTCAGTTCATGGTGTACCACATCGTCGCGAATGCAGAATCCGCCCACGGGCAGGCAGTGGGAGACGTTAAAGCTCTGGTCCGGCTGGATACTGCCGGTTTCGAGGGCGGCCGCCACCATAAATGGCTTCATTACCGAACCGGGCTCGAAGGCCTGGTGCACGGCGTTATTGACATAATCCGCAGGATCGCCGCAACTGCCGCGCGCATTGGGATTGCAGGACGGCACGCTCGCCATGGCGAGAATCTGCCCGGTTTGCACGTTCATTACCACCGCCGAGCCTTCGGTGGCGCCGAAATGTTGTTGCGCAGCCAGCAACGTCATATAGGCCCAGTACTGAATCTGAGGGTTGATGGTCAGGTGCAGGTCGTGGCCGGGCACCGGCGCCTGCCGCGCGCCGAGGAGGTGGAGCACTTCGCCCTGTCCGTCTACCAGCACCTTCTCACGGCCCGCCTTGCCCGCCAGCCAAGAGTTATAGCCCATCTCCAGGCCGGCGGCGCCCTGATGATCGAGATGTACCAGGCCCAGCAGCGGTGTGGTTACCGCCCCCAAAGGATAATAAGTACGACTGGTCTTCTGCACATAGATACCGGGCACATGGAGGGCATCCAGTGTGCGCCCCAGTTGCGGCTGCACCTGACGCAGGATATAGGCGAAGCCCGATCCACCGGACCGGACGCGCGCCGCCAGATCGTCGGGACTGAGGTTCAGGGCCTGCGCCACCTTGTTCCAGTCCTTACGGTGGGCATTGAAGATGCGCGGATCCGTCCAGATGGTGACGGCCGGCACATTCACCGCCAGCGCGTCACCGTTGCTACCGTAGATCACGCCACGGGCAGCGGGCAAAGGCCGCGACTGCAGGTAGCGCATGCGCCCCTGGGCACGCAGGTCGTGGGCCTGCCGCCATTGCAGTTCCGTATCCCGCGCCAGCACCACCACCAGCCCCAGAAGAATGACGGCAAGGAGCAGTATCGCCCGCCAGCGCGGCAGAATGTGTTGCAGGCTTAAGCGTTCCGACGGCATACGCAGCTCCTCAGCGGTGTTCCCCGGTCGCCCCTATGGAAAGGCAAGGGCGCGCCAGCGGGCAACTGGTTACGGAACGCGGGCTCTGTCCGCACCGATGCAGCCCTCCCGTCGCCTGCGGGATGCAGGGTGAGCCACCCCGGCTGTTCGCGGTCGTCCTCCCCACAAACGTCACAAGCAGCAAAGATGCTGGTCGGGATATCCATACTCAGTGCGATATTGCCGCCTCCTTCGCAGCCTGGCGATGGATGGATTGCAGCCAGGAAACAGCCGGAGTATAGGCAGGATTCGCGCGCAACAATTGCAACAGGGTGGCTTCCATCGCATGTTTTTCGCCTGCCCGCCACTGGGTGAGGGCGATTTCCATCTGCAGATTACTGCGCGGGTAAGGAAAGAGCGGCCGCTGTAACCCGGCAGACAAGAAGGCTATACCCTCCCCGACGTGCCCCTGATCCACATAGGCCAGTTGGGCGATTTTGTTGCGCAGGCCGATACTTTCCGGATTGATCGCCAGACCTTTACGCCAGGCCAGCAGCGCCAACCGGTCCTGCTGCGCTTTATCAAGGCCGAGCAGGGCGCCCTGCTCCAGATAGAGCGTGCCGATGGAATTCCACACGCCCGACTGCTGCGGAATTCCCACCAGACTCTGGCGATATTGACGGAGCGCCGCCTTTACCAGGGAACGGCGTTGGGCAATATCCGGCTGCTTTGCGCGATCTGCGAGACTGAGATAGGTATTGGCCAGATACACATGGGGTTGGGTCGCCAACGGTCGCACCAGCGTCAGCGCATCCGCCGCTTTGAGCAGAAACACCGCACGCTGGTTCGCGTTGGTGATGAACCGGTTGAGCCAGCCGTTTTCGCTCAGCAGGGCGAAAGTCGCGCCATCGGCGGCCAGATTCCAGGAAGCCGCCACCACCGCCAGCACCAGGAGCGCTTGCGCGATGAATCCATGATTAATGCCGATCCGTGGTAGCAAGGGCGCGGTCTCTGCCTGGACACCGTAGATACGCCAGGCACGTGCCAGAAAGAGGCCAGCCAGCAGACTCAGGGGTAGATTGTAGAAAATGAAATTCCCCAGGGCATGGCCGGTAACGGCAAAAACCCCGAGCACCAGACCCAAGGCCTGCAAGCGGCGTTCATCCGGCACCTGCAAGACCTTACCCGCGCGGTAAAGCAGACGGTACAGGGCGTACATCAGGGTCGCGGCAAAGCCGAGGAGAAAGCCCAGATTGACGAGCCCTCCCTCGGCCAGATATTCCAGATAATCATTGTGGGCGTAGGTGCCCGCCGACGCTAGTTCGCCGGGCAGACGGTAGGCAGGATAATTCAGAAAATAAGACCCGAGGCCGGTACCCATCCAGGGATGGCTGAGAAACATGTGCCAGGTAGCCACCCACATCAACCCGCGGGCAATCGTAGAAATATTATGCGCAATGAAACCTGGCGCCAGATGCCCCAGAAGGTCATAGCCCTGGGGGTAACTCAGCAGGGAAAAGCTGATCAGCGCCACAGCCGTTATCACAGCCATACGCGCCCTGCCGCCCTGGCGCCTTCCGAACGCCCAGAAAACAAAAGGCATCGTACAGACCCACGCCAGCAATCCACCCCGGCTGTTCGTAGAAAAAAACGCGAGAAGGATTACGGTAAGCGTGACGAGATAAAGTAACCCGACCATGTTTAGCTGAAGCGACCCAAAGCGCGTAGTGCGTTTCTCATCGTCGATGAGGTAAGCGGCAAGAATCGGGAAAAACAGGAGATTCAGCCACGCTGCGAAACTGTTGGTATCCAGCAGCGGACCATAAGGCCGCAAGCCGGATAGCCCAATGCCCCGCCCCATCCAGTGGTAATACTGCCAGAGCGCCATGCCGCTCAGAATCCAGGCACTCAGCAAAATCCCTCGCCAAAACCAGGCCCAGGCCTGTTCTGCGACCGGCGCCGGGATCATCACGCTGATGAGAAATGCCAGCGGCAGAGCACCCAGTACCCAAAAGTAGAACCAGCTCGTGTAAGGCGATCCGCTCCAGAACAGGGTCAGGCCAAACCACAGCAGCCAGAGCAGCATGAAGATCGGCAAAAACCCGCGCGGCCAAGCCAGTCCGTCCCCCAGGCGCGGCCACCAGACCAGGGCACCCCAGACCATCAAGACAATGCTGGTGACTGCCAGCAGCGGGATCATCTGACCGTTGTAATACCAGGAAAGAAAATAGGCGATCAGGGGAAAGGCCGCATAGAGAGATCGG
>JAKCBU010000230.1 GCA_021839095.1 Pseudomonadota bacterium
GGGACAAAGCGGTCATCAGCGCCGCCGTGAAATGACCGATGCCCGCCGGACGCCCCTGCAGCGTCGTCGCCTCCACCGCCACGCGCACCGTCTTGCGCCGCTCCACCAGCGGCAAGGGAAGCGGCATCGGTATCTGATCGCCGTAAGGCAATCCTCGCCAGCCCTCCCAGATGGCGCGCACATTCGTCCACTGCCCGCGGATCAGGCGCTTTCCGAGGCGGATCGCCGATCCGCCCGCCCAGGCCAAGCGTGGATATCGGGCATGGCTGGCCAGAAAGCGGCCCGCCGAGGTCGTGACGTAATAATCCTTCAGCGGATGGGCCTGCCCCAGGCTGGACGAATGTTGATGCCAGATCCAGGCGTCTTCCGCCACCGCGAGCGTCCAACCCTGCTCCCGCATGCGGAAACACAGATCCGTGTCTTCCCAATACATAAAGAAGCGCCGCTCGTCGAAGAGCCCGACCTGCTCCAGCACTTCCCGCCGGAAGAGGATGCTGGCCCCGGTGAGGTAATCGAGCCGCTCCACCGAAACCGGCTTGCGCGCATGGTGCCCTATCCCGGCCCAGCGCAGGATAAATCCGCCGCCCCACACCAATATCCGCCGCGGATGCTCCAGATCGTAGATGACCGACCCCACCGCGCCCGCGCGCGCGTCGGTCCGCATGACCCGCAACATGGCGCCCAGGGCGTCTTTATGGACGATGGCGTCGTTGTTCAGCACCCAGATAAAATCCGCCCCGTCCGCCAGCGCACGGCGGAAGCCCACATTGCAACCACCACCAAAGCCCAGGTTTTCTCCGGCGCGGATCAGGGTGATCGGCAGAGGACTGGATGCGATCCACTGCGCCAGACCCTCCGCGCTACCATCCGTGGAATCGTTATCGATCACCCAGATATGAGCGGGCATGTCCGTCAGCACCGCCAGCGCCCGCAGGCAGCGGCGGGTGTCCGCGAGACTGTTCCAGTTGATGAGGATAATATGGGTGTTTAGTTGCTCAGGGTCAGTCAAAGTATTTCAATCCGCAAGCGCCGGAGCTTATGGCCAGGAAGAGTGGCCGGCGCCGCATTATGCCACCGGGCGGCCTTCCATGCACGCTCGGCCGCCAGATGCGGTGTGACCGTGATGCTGTTTTTTAGAGGCGCGCGGTCCCGGCAATGGGCGCGTGAAACGCTTCGGATAGGGTGATGGTAATCTGACCCGCCCTTTCTTACACTGTGCGCTTCAACCAAACAAGGATTTCTATGCGCGCCAGTCAGATCTTCATCCCCACCCTCAAGGAGACGCCTGCCGAGGCGGAGCTCATCAGCCACCAGCTTTTGTTGCGCGGTGGCTTCATCCGCCGCCTGGCCTCCGGTTTATATACCTGGATGCCTCTGGGGTTACGGGTATTACGCCAGGTCGAGCGGGTGGTGCGCGAAGAGATGAACCGCAGCGGCGCGCAGGAGTTGCTGATGCCGGTGGTGCAGCCCGCCGAGTTGTGGCAGGAGTCGGGCCGTTGGGAGGAGTATGGGCCGGAGTTGCTGCGTTTGCAGGACCGTCATCATCGTGATTTCTGTCTGGGCCCCACCTACGAAGAGGTGATCAGCGACCTGGTGCGGCGGGAGATCCATTCTTATCGGCAGCTTCCCGTCAATTTCTACCAGATTCAAACCAAGTTTCGCGATGAAATCCGCCCACGCTTCGGACTGATGCGTGGGCGCGAGTTCATCATGAAGGATGCGTACTCCTTCCACATGGATCACGCCTCGCTGGAGGCCACCTATCAGAGCATGTATGAGGCGTATCAGCGGACGTTCACCCGCCTCGGGCTGAACTTCCGCGCGGTGGAAGCGGATAACGGCGTCATCGGGGGCAAGCGCTCCCATGAGTTCCATGTGCTGGCGGATTCAGGCGAGGATGCCATCGCCTCCTGTCACCACTGCGATTATGCGGCCAACCTGGAAAAGGCCCGGAGTCGCCCGGCACCCGCCGAGACAGAAACGCCGCGGGCGGCCGAGCGGGTGCGAACGCCGGGCATCCACACCGTAGCGGGGCAAGCCGAACATTTAGGCATCAGCACCGCGAAAATCGTCAAGACCATCTTGGTGGTGGCCGACGGCAAGACGGTCATGTTGCTGCTGCGCGGTGATGATGAATTGAATCTGGTCAAGGCGGGACATGCCCTGGACGCGCGGGATCTGCGGATTGCCAGCCCGGAGGAGGCCGTCTCCGCCACCGGCGTGCCGTTGGGTTTCATCGGCCCCAAGGAGCCGCCGCTGCCGGTTCCCATCCTTGCCGATCAGCGCGCCCTCAGCGTGGTCAATTTCAGCACGGGCGCCAATGCGGAGGATCTGCACTGGATCCACCTGAATTGGGATCGGGATTTGCCGCGCCCGCCAGTGGCGGATCTGCGCAATGTGCGCGCCGGAGATGCCTGCCCGCACTGCGCGGAGGGCACCCTGGGCATCCGTCGCGGCATCGAAGTGGGGCATGTCTTTCAGCTCGGGGAGCGTTACAGCAAGCGCATGGGCATCACCGTGCTGGACGAGACGGGCCGCGATGCCACGGTCACCATGGGGTGCTACGGCATCGGCGTGTCACGGCTGGTGGCGGCGGCGGTGGAGCAGCATTTTGATGATCGCGGCATCCTTTGGCCCATGGCCCTGACCCCCTTTGCGGTGGGCATCGTCGCCATCAATGCGCGCAAATCACCGGAGGTGGCCGCCGCCGCCCAGGCCCTGCATGACCGCCTGGAGGCGGCGGGATATAGCGTGCTGCTGGACGATCGCGAGGAGCGTCCGGGGGTGCAGTTCGCCACCATGGACCTGATCGGCCTGCCGCATCGCATCGTGGTCAGCGACAAGGTGCTGGCACAGGGCGTTTGGGAATACCGGGCGCGGCGCGCCACCGAAAACGTGCTGTTGGACGAAACACAACTCATGGACCACCTGCGCAAGGAGCATTTTCATGGATAACCCCCCCATAAAGCATATTCTGGTGGCCGTCGACTTTTCGCCCATGGCCTTGTTCACCGCGCAAATGGCGGCGCGGGAGGCGCAACTCCACGGCGCCCGCCTCACCCTGCTGCACGTTTTCAACCCACAGGTGCTCCATCTGCAGATGCCGGAAGAAATCCTGCCCCCGGCCCTGGATCTGCGCGAAAAGCTGCTCCACCTGGCGCACGTCGAGATGGAAAGGCTGCGTCAGTCGATAGCGGAAACCGGAATTACGCCCGAGGTGGCGCTGGAAGAAAGTGTGGAAAACATCGGAAAAGCGGTGATCGCCTATGGCGATGCGCAGGGCGCCGATCTGCTGGTGGTGGGCAGCCACGGCCATGGCGCCATCGGCCGCCTGCTACTGGGTTCGGTGGCCAACGACATCATCCGCCACGCCTCCGTCCCGGTACTGGTGGTCAAGCGCCGGGAGGATTGAGGGCGGCCACCCGCGCGGCCCATCCACTCACCGCCGCCACGAAGCGGGCGCTGGCTCCGGCCATAGCCGCGGCCCCGCCCTGCGCGGTGGCGC
>JAKCBU010000231.1 GCA_021839095.1 Pseudomonadota bacterium
ATAGGTGGCGACTGAGTTGGGGCCGGAGGGATGCTGTTGCGCTACACCACCTTATTGACCCTGGTTTCGGCGCTTCTGCAACCGCCGGGCGTCCTGTTCGTCCTCGCCACCCTGGGCTGGTTGGCAGAAATCGTGGGTTGGCGCTATCTAGGTCGGGTGCTCATGCTCCTCGCGCTGGGCACACTCTATTTTTTCTCAACTGCGATAGGCGCGCGGCTTCTCCTGCTGCCCCTGGAAGACCGCTACCCACCCGTGACCAAACCCCTGCACGGAGCCGACACTCCCCAGGCGATTATCGTGCTGGGGGGCGGAGAGGTCATTCAATCGCCCGGTTCCCATCAGGAAACGGCGAATGCACGCACCCTCGTGCGCCTGCTGGCGGCAGCGCAACTCGCCCGGCAAACCGGGCTTCCCATAATTCCCAGTGGCGGCGCCCCGCGTCTCGGCGCCCCAGCCGAGGCGCTCACCATGGAGTCCATCCTGCGCCAGGATCTGGGCGTACAAAGCACCATCTGGCCGGAAACCCAGTCCTACAATACGGCAGCCAACGCGACAGACAGCGCGGCAATGTTGGCCGAACACCATGGCCAGCGGGCCTACTTGGTAACCTCCGCGCTGCACATGCCGCGGGCAGTCGCATGGTTTCGCCGCGCTGGCGTGAAAGTGATCCCCGTGCCCACCGACTACCGTCTGGACCGGGTGAACGGACTCCGGCTGGAAAGTTGGCTGCCGCGCGCGATTTATCTCGAAATCAGCAGCGAGGCGAGTCACGAGTACCTCGGGCTTCTTTGGCTCTGGATTCAGGAGCAGGGAGTCGGGGGTGGCCACTAGTCCCAAAGCTCCGAGGAGAGGACGAGATTCTACGGCTTCTGGTCGGGGAAAGTCACCTGAACATGCAGATGTTCCTGATCTGCGGCACTCGCCAGGGGTAAGGGCGGCGGCACCGCGGCACCATTCGCCGATGGGCCGTAAGGCGCATACGCGTAGGGTGTTGCGGGAAGCGCGGCAGACAGTGTTGCATAGCTCGGCGCGTCGACCCCGATGGGGAGTGCCACGGTGTTATGCTCAGTCACGATACGCCTGACCATGTCCCAGTCGATATGCTCATCGATCCGGTTCCGCGCCATGAAAGACTTGATCGTCACCACGGCCCGCTGCAAATCCGGAATACCCTTTTTGTGGTAGGCATGCATCGGTTTGTAGGACTGTAGATAGACCTGCCCGTCGCGCATACCCACCAGGTTGGGCTGATCGATGATCCGTACCGGGGTGCCCACCGGAACCATTGGGAAAAGTTGTGCGACATTCTCCGGGAACATCTGAAAACACCCCTGGCTGGCCCGCATGCCAACTCCCCAGGGGTGGTATGTACCGTGGATGAAAATACCGGAGAGTCCGGTCTCCATCGCCAGTTCACCCATGGGGTTTTCAGCGCCGGGTGGCCAGTACCAGGGGATATCCATGTGAAATTTCTTCTCGAACCACGCGTGGATATTTTTGGGCACATTCCACGCAGGCATTTTAAATTTGGCGATAATCCGTGTAGCCGTTAACGTCTCCTTCCAGCCTGGCAGAAAGACACCGACGGGATAGGTGTATACCACTCGGTCATTCACCGGAAAATAGTAGATCCGCCGCGCCGGAATATCCACGATGATCCCGGTCCAGGGCTTTGGCGGTAAAATATACTCGGCAGGAATGACCACCTTGCTGGCCTGGCCAGGAAGCCAGGGATTGACGCCAGGGTTGGCCGCTGTTACCTGATTGTAACCGAGGTCGTAGAAACGCCCGATGTCGAGAAGAGTATCGTCTCTGTGGGTAGTTACCGCCTTGAGCGCCCCGACAATGTTTCCCTGGACGGGCAAGGCATAGACACTGGCATTGGCTACCGTCACGCCACATCCCATGAAGGCTGCCAGAAACCAGGCACCTAACTGTTTTCGCATGATTTATTTTCCTGTTCGCGGCTCGCTGAAAAAGCAAAAACGCCATCCGCCGCGCACGCGCGTTGGCAGCGTCCTGTATTATCGCCATAATCATAAAGTAAAAGGAGGCCTGTATGGAATCGCCACATCTAATTTTTCTGAGAAACGCAGTGAGCGGCCAGACCGTTCCGGTCGTGCCGTTACGCGATGCACTGCACCGTCTCGATCATATGCTGACCAGTTTGGCTGGCGATCTGCGCATCCCCTATGCAGGCCCTTACGTCGGTCTGGGACAAATGACCCGGCAACACCAGTTGTGCATTGCCGAGCATCAGTGGTCGGCGCAGGAGCGCGGCTGGGGTGTCGCCATCTGCGTCAGCCACCCCGTTCACGGCTGGCGCGCAGAATGGCGGCTGGCCACAGTAAGCCGCGAACGCCTCCCGCTCATCGTACAGGCTTTGCCTGCGCTGTTCGCCGGCTACGCGGCGGCTGCGGACGCCTCTCCGGCGGCGCAGCGTCCCAGCACGAAGCGCATCCATGAAATTGCCGGGATATTCGCGCATTGACAGTGCCGTTAAAACGCCTATCTACCAGTCAGAATAGCGGCAAAGAAGCAACACCACATTTATACCCTGAAGCGAGATTCCTGCATGGAATTACCCACCGGCAGCCTGATTATTATAGCCTTTCTTGTAGCCCTGGTCGTGCTGGCCGGGGTATGGAAGGCGTCGCGCGGACGGAAACCTCTCAAAGCCCCAAGTTTGCAGCACGAGGGCAGCGGAAGTCCGGCACCGGCGGCACTGCCTGTCAAAAGCAGCCTGCCCGGCACCGTAACAGCGGCATCCCCTGTTCAGGTCGATGAAATCAGCATTCTGGACGAGGTGGACATTTATCTTTCCTATGGCTACTTGGAACAGGCGGCCACATCCCTCAGCTGGTACGTGGATCACAACCCCGACAATGCCCAGCAGACGCGCAGGCTCCTCGCGGTCTATCGTGAAATACCGGATATCGATCACTTTGCTGAGCTGTTGGAACAACTCACCGAGTCGCACACCATTCCCGATGCGGAAGCCAGGGATCTCGTTTTGCAGGGGCTGAAACTGGATCCACAGAACCTGCAACTACGGGTAACTGCAGAGCATTTAGGGATGAGCAGCGCACAAATTGCGGCTGTCCTCGCGCATGCCACCCTTGCGCCACAACCGGCCGAGTCTTTCGCGCTCGCCAGTGCACAGAAGGAGTTGCAGCAAGCCATCGTCAACCCGGAACCACTGGATCTGTCCGGCTTTATGCCTAGACCGGAGATGCTATCGGCCGGGGTATCCAAAAACGGTCCTGCAGGAGAGGGCCTCATACTGCTAACAGGGTCCGATGATATTCGGCCACTGGATGAGGAGGAATATGGGGTAGTAGCCAGCCTGGTTTCGCCGCTCCTTGCCGCACGCCATCTGCTGGCGTGTCGCCAATATCCCGAGGCCGAGCGACTGTTACGTCGCCAACTCATTCTCGATCCCCGCAAGCTCATTCTCCATGTCACCCTGCTGGAACTGCTGTACGACCAGCAGCGCT
>JAKCBU010000232.1 GCA_021839095.1 Pseudomonadota bacterium
ACTCCCGCGGCGTCCAGCGCATCGGCACTGAATTCCTGATCGCGAAACACCGTCAGGCCTTCCTTGAGACTGAGCTGAAACCAGTCGCGCAAGGTCACCCGGTTGCCGGTCCAGTTGTGGAAATATTCGTGGGCGATGACCGACTCGATACCCTGATAGTCGCTGTCCGTAGCCGTTTCCGGGCTGGCGAGCACATACTTGGCATTAAAAATATTGAGGCCTTTATTTTCCATCGCGCCCATATTGAAGCTGTCGGTAGCGACGATCATATAGCGGTCTAGATCGTATTCGCGGCCATAGACCTCTTCGTCCCAGCGCATGGCGCGTTTGAGGCTGTCCATGGCCTGGGCGCAGGCACCGGTATCGCGTTCCGCCACATAGATTTCCAGGGCCACGTCCCGGCCCGAAGCGGTACGGTACTGGTCGCGGACTACCGCCATATCACTGGCCACCATGGCGAAGAGATAGGCTGGCTTGGGATAGGGGTCTTCCCAGCGGGCCCAGTGCCAGCCACCCTCTTCATCACCCGTGGCCATACAGTTGCCATTGGCGAGCAATACCGGGCAACTGTCCTGCGGGGCGTGCAGGGTAACCGTGAAGCGGGCGAGGCAGTCGGGGCGGTCCAGGTAATAGGTAATACGCCGGAATCCTTCCGCTTCACACTGGGTCAGGAACTGCCCGCCCGCATGATAGAGACCGGAAAGCGCGGTGTTGGCCCGAGGATGGATGCGTACCCTGCTTTCCAGCAGGAAGGCTTCCGGAGGATTCAGCAACAGCAAACCACCCTCGGTCAGCCGATACGCGCTTTCTGCCAGCACCTGGCCATCCCGCCGGAGACTCAACAGTTCCAGAGACTCGCCATCCAGATGCAATTCCGCGACCGGCTCCGGTGCGATGCGATGCAACCGAAGGCGGGTATATACTTCGGTATTGTCTGGATCCAGGTGCACATCCAGAGCGATTTCGGAGACTTCATAGCTGGGAGCCTGGTAGTCTCCACGCCGGATTACCGCCGCTTTCGATCCCGACATATTCACTTCTGGCACGCCCCATTTTGCAGATTACCGATATGCGCAGCAAAATCCATGAAGCTTTCTTTGCCCAAGCCGTGTACCAGGGTCGGCTCACCCTTTGGATTACAGTAGATCAGGGTGGGGGTAGCCATTTCACCGCTCTCGCCCAATAGCTTGGTATTGTTTTCTACCGCGCTGAGGGTGGCGGCGGCGGGATTTTGCGCCGGTGCGATCCCCCCCTCTTCCGTCACCGTATCAAAGCCCTTTTCGTTCTTCGCCATGGCGGCAGCGGGGTCTGCGGCACCAAGAATGGCTGCGGCCTTCGGCGTGCTGCTCGGCTTGAGAAAAGCCACCACCACATAACGCACCCTGAGCTTGCCGGCGTCAATCAGCGGTTTGGCCTCTTCATAAAACTTGTGGCAGAAAATGCAGTTTGGATCGACGAAAGCGGTGATTTCCGGCCCGCCGGTGCCCAGCACAAAACTATCTGCACCAGCCGCCTTCGCTGCCAAAGCTCCTGCGCTCGCCGGTTTGGGAATCAGGCCAAGCCTCACCATCGCCGTGTGCGCTTCATCCTCACCCTGCTTGTTCAGGACCGGACCGGCAATCAGGTATTGGCCATCCGCGGTGGCAAAGGCGACAGTCGGATGTCCCTGCAGAGTCACCTCGATTCCGGTCAATCCGCCGGGGCCGGGAAACACTTTCTCGGCCTTGGCTTCCCCATGGGTCACGGAGTCCAGCAAGCTTGCCGCTGCGCCGAGGCTGATTCCCGATCCCATGCCGGGCATTACCGCAGAACGTTCCACGACGGCACCGGTGAGGCCTCCGATAATAAAAAGGCCTGCGGCCAACGCGATGGATTTTTTCTCCATGAGTGAATACGGTCCTTATGCTTTTGCGAGATGTAACGACGATATGCTTGGATTCTAAACCTGTGGCCGTGGTAAAAGCCAGACGACCCTTCCTGGTAAAGCCGGACCGCCCCAGAGGAGCCTCCTCTCCGGGCAGGGATTCCCACCGCAGAAAAGCCATCCGGCGGCACCGTTGATTCGGTAGCGGGACTAATGAAAGTCCCGGGAGCGTGTATTCAGTGTACCCAGCCAGGGACTGAGGTCCTCCATGGCGTCAGCGATAAAATGAAGACTGGCACCCTGGCGCTCCAGCCGGCCGCCGATACCCAGCAGGCGGCCCTGCAGCAGTGCCCGGCGCCAGCCTTCGACCCTTTGCTGCCAAACGATGACATTGATCATACCGGACTCATCTTCCAGGGTCAGGAATATCGTACCATGGGCTGTACCGGGACGCTGCCGGTGGGTGACCAGACCGGCGAGACGATCCGTGCGGCCGTGGTGCTGCATGCGCACCTCGGCGATACTGCGATAGCCGCTTTGGGCGATCCGCTTGCGCAGAAAATGCAGGGGATGGGGACCAAGGCTCAGGCCCAGTTGCTGATAATCGGCAATACAGGCGGCAGCGGACGTCTCGACGGGAAGGGCGGGGGCCTGCTCCGGTACCACCGGCATTGGCAATGCGGTGGGCAGGGGCAGACTGCCCTGCACCGCCCACAGGGCCTGATGACGGTCCCCGTGCAGGCTGGACAGGGCCCCTGCATATGCCAGTTGGTGCAGCGCGGCAGCGGACAGACCTAGGCCATGGCGAAGCGCCTCGCTGTGCAGCGCACCGCCCTGCGCCCGCCAGCGCAGAAGCTTTTCCGCCTCTTTGGGAGACAGGCCCTTGATCAGGCAAAACCCCAGACGCAGCACCCCATCCTGCACCTTACAATCCCAGTCGCTATGGCAGATGTCCACGGACAATACCTCAACGCCACGTCGGTGGGCCTCCTGCACGATCTGGGCGGGGGCATAAAAACCCATGGGCTGGCTGTTCAATAGCGCGGCGGTGAATATGGCCGGATGGTGGCACTTGATCCAGGCGGAGGCATAAACCAGCAAGGCGAAGCTTGCGGCATGGGATTCGGGAAAACCATATTCGGCGAAGCCCTGAATCTGCTGGCAAAGACGCTGGGCGAATGCTTCGGAATAGCCGCGCAGACGGAGACCGCGGATGAGGCGGTCGGTGTAAGGGCCGAGATGCCCCTTGCGCCGCCATGCGGCCATGGCCCGGCGCAGACCATCAGCCTCGTCACCGCTGAAACCGGCGGCATCGATGGCAATCTGCATCACCTGCTCCTGAAAAATCGGCACACCCAGGGTGCGTTCCAGCACCTTTTTGACTTCCGGTCCAGGATAGCGCACCGGCTCCAGCCCCTGGCGGCGACGCAGATAGGGATGAACCATATCCCCTTGAATGGGACCGGGGCGGATGATGGCGACTTCGATCACCAGGTCGTAAAAACAGCGAGGTTTGAGGCGCGGCAACATACTCATCTGCGCCCGCGACTCCACCTGAAAGACGCCCAGGCTCTCACCGCGCTGGAGCATGGCGTAGGTGGCGATGTCCTCGGCAGGGATGA
>JAKCBU010000233.1 GCA_021839095.1 Pseudomonadota bacterium
AGAAGCGATCTTGCGGGGGCATCCGCTTGGACAAGCCGGTGTGGGCACGTCACATCAGAAACATCGCGATTCCCCATAATGCAACACCGCCCGCGGCGCTCAGCATCCCGATGCCAAAAAGCCATGTGCGCCGGGTCAGGGCGGTGATGGATGCCAGCGAAATGGCGATCTGCAGGAAAATCATGGCGATTTCCATGTCGTTGTGGGGACGGTTGAGACGGGCGGATTCCGCGTTGGCCTGCTCCGATTTCTTTTCCAGCGCTTCCGCCGCCCGCTGGATGCTGCCTTTCTGGGCCTTGTACTTGGCGATCTTGCTTTCGAAATGGCCGGCCTTGGCTGGGGCGAGGGTGACGGCGAGCTCCATGAGGTGCAGCTTGGTGCTGACGGCCTGATAATAGTTCCACTGGTCGGTGGCGTTGGCTTTTTTCAGTACGGCCTCGTTTTTATAGAGCAGAACCTCGTTCATGAGGTACGTGCCTTGATAGCTGACAATGGCGCCGAAGGCCGCCAATATCGCGGTGAAAATGGCTACCCACTGGCCGAGGCTGTGCTTGTTTTCCGTGCGGTTACCTGATTCGGTCGCGTGGTGTGCCGCTTCTTCGTGGGGGGGGTGGGTATGCAGTCCATGTCCGCTCATCGTGACTCCTGTTTGGTCCGGGGGAAGATTTGCGGCTATGCTCAGGACAATGCCCGCTCAGGTCAAGAGCAAGGGGTGCTTTTGGAGTGCATATCTCATGGTTTTGTCCATTCCTCCTCCCGTTCGGGAGGATCCCGCCGCCGACGCGCCGGAGACCGCGGTGTTGGCGGGGGGTTGTTTCTGGTGCGTGGAGGCGGTATATCTGGCGCTCGCCGGGGTGACGCGGGTGGTCTCCGGCTATAGCGGAGGGGCGGCGGAGACGGCGAATTATCGAGCGGTTTGCGGTGGCACCACAGGACACGCCGAGGCGGTGGAGGTGCGTTACGATTCCACGGTGCTGTCCTTCGGACGCTTGTTGCAAGTGTTTTTCGCGGTGGCTCACGATCCGACTCAGCACCACCGGCAGGGTAACGATGTAGGGACGCAATATCGTTCCGCCCTCTTCACCCTGAATGACGCGCAGGCGGCCGTGGCACGGGACTATGTGGCGCAGCTTCAGCAGGCGGGTGTGTTTGGTGCCCCTATCGTCACCGAAATCACGCCATTGACGCGGTTTTACCCGGCCGAGGCTTATCATCAGGATTATGCCCGTCGACATCCTGAGCAGCCTTATATCGATGCGATAGCGCAACCGAAGGTGGAGAAACTGCGGGCGTGTTTTCCGCAATGGTTGCGACAGATTTGAAGGAGGATATGGCGATGGTCCGCTCATCCGCTGGCTTTGACTTGACCCCGATGGATGCGGAGAGACGCGCCCAAGTGGCGCGGGATTTGCCCGCCGAGGTGCGTCACGTGCTTTTTGAGCAGGGTACAGAACCCCCTTTTTGTGGGGACTTGTTGCATGAGAAGAGGGAAGGGGTGTTCGCCTGTGCGCTGTGCGGGTTGCCGCTGTTTCGCTCCACGACGAAATTCGAGTCAGGAACAGGCTGGCCGAGTTTCTGGGAGCCTTTTGCGCCCGATCATATCCAGGAGGTCCGTGATGTCCGTCATGGCATGGTGCGCACGGAAATCCGCTGCGCGCGTTGCGACAGCCACCTGGGGCATGTGTTTTCCGATGGTCCGCCGCCAACGGGACTACGCTATTGTTTGAATTCCGCGGCGCTGCGCTTCGAAACGGGGAGCGCGGCGGATGGTGAGTAAGGAGGCGTTGCTGCCCCGACTCCGGCAGACCCCGTTGTTTTCGGCGTGGCCGGAAAAGGTGATGCTGCCGCTGCTGGCGCAGTCCCGGCCCCTGGTTCTGGCGGCGGGGGAGATTCTCTTTGCCGAAGGCGGGCAGGCGCAATCCTTTTATTTCCTGGCGACGGGGCGGGTGGATCTGATCGCGGCGGCGGCCACGGGGCAGGAGAAGATCGTCGAAATCATTCAGCCCGATGATCTCTTTGCAGAGGCCGTGGCCTTCCTGGGCGGCCGTTACCCGGTGACGGCGCAGGCGGAAGGCGTGGCTACGGTGCTGGAGATTCCGTTAGACCTCTTCGTGGAAAGCCTGGAGCAGCATCCTCTACTGATGCGGCAGATGCTGGCGCGCCTGAGCATGCGTCTGCACTTTCTGGTCAAGGAGCTGCGGCATCTGAGCGTGGAATCGGCGGAGCAGCGGCTGGTGGGCTATCTGCTGGATCTGTGTCCGGTGCTGAATGACCCTGCGCGGATCGAGCTTCCCGGTAAAAAAGCGGCGGTGGCGGCACGATTGGGTCTGACCCCGGAAACCTTGTCACGCGTGCTGGCGCGACTGCGCAAGGCAGAATTGCTGACGGTGGACCGCCGTCTGATTTCCATTCCCAATCCCCTTGCCCTGCGGCGCTGGGTCGAGGGACGCTGAGGCGGCCATCGGGAGAGGGGGACGCCGGCGGCGGATGTGCCATTCAGCGCCGGGGATCGTGCAAGGCCGCATGCAACCCGCTCATGCGCCGGGTCGGGCGGCGGATGGCCTCTTCCAGCCGTTCGCGAGGGGCGATGAGGGTGAAATGGCTGCGGGCGCGGGTGATGGCGGTGTACAGCAACTCGCGACTGAGCACCGGACTGTCTTCTGGCGGGAGGATGAGAACGGTATGGGCGAACTCGGAACCTTGCGCTTTGTGGACGGTCATCGCCCAGGCGCTTTCGGTGTGATTGAGGCGGCTGGGGAGAATGGCGCGGGGCAGGCCGTTGCTGCTGGGGAAATAGACGCGCAGGCGTTTGCCGGGGTCGGGCAGGGCGATGCCGATGTCGCCATTGCTGAGACCGAGGTCGGGGTCGTTGCGGGTGACGAGGGTGGGGCGCCCGGCATACCAAAGACCGGAACCCCGCAGAATGCCCTGATGTTGCAGGTATGCTTCCATGGCCCGGTTGATGCCGGTAACGCCCCAGGGACCTTGGCGCAGGGCGCAGAGGATGCGAAAACCGGCGTAGTCTTTGAGCACGGCGTTGACCCACGCGGTATGTTGCCGCGCGTCTTGCGGCGGCTGATCGGCAGCTTGCCAGACACGGCCATAGGCCGTTTCCATGCTCGCGAGTGCCAGTATCTGGCGCATGTCGGGGACGGATTGCCAAGCGAGAGCGCCAGCCGGCCCGCTGTGCAAAATGCGGAAGACGGCTTCGGGGTGACCGCCGCGGACGGCGTCGGCCAAACCGCCGATTTCGGCGTTGAAGCGGTGGCTGCGTTGCAGGCGGATGATGCCCGGCGCGAGAGGGTTGGTGCCGCTGTCTTCGTGCCGTGGTGCGGCACCGCAACTGTCCTGCAGATAGGCGCAGGTGTCCGCGTCATACCGTCCGCTTCCCTCACAGAGTTCGGCGAGGACGGCGCCGGCTTCGACGGAGGCGAGCTG
>JAKCBU010000234.1 GCA_021839095.1 Pseudomonadota bacterium
GCCTCGGTTCGATCATCGCTACCATGATAGAAGGAGTTCCGCATGGCGGATACGCACTTTGCTCCAGGTTTGGAAGGTGTCCCTGCAACCCACTCTAGTGTTTCTCATATTGATGGGGCCGCGGGCTTCTTGACGTATCGTGGTTACACCATTGCCGATCTGGTAGAACACAGCACTTATGAAGAAGTGGCGTTGTTGCTCCTCGACGGCGCGTTGCCGAGCGCCAAGGCGCTGGATCAATTCGATCGCGGTCTGCGCGCGCACCGGCAAGTCAAGTATAATGTCCGGGAAATCATGAAGTTCATGCCAGTGACCGGACACCCCATGGATATGCTGCACTGTGCCGTGGCGAGTCTGGGCATGTTCTATCCGCAGCAAGAACTTTCTGACGCCGAGCGCGAAAATACGCCCCACCTCGATGCGATGGCGATGCGGATCATCGCCCGCATACCCACCATCGTCGCCATGTGGGAACAGATGCGTTTTGGTAACGATCCCATCCCGCCGCGTTCCGATCTGAGTCATGCCGCCAATTTCCTGTATATGCTGTCCGGTCATGAGCCGGATCCGGCTTTTGTCGATATTCTCGATTCCTGCCTGATTCTGCATGCCGAACACACCATCAATGCCAGCACCTTCTCGGTGCTGGTGACCGGTTCTACGCTGACCAACCCCTACCATGTCATCGGCGGTGCCATCGGAACCCTGGCTGGCCCGTTGCACGGCGGTGCCAATCAGAAGGTGGTGGAGATGCTGGAGGATATCGGCACCGTCCAGCGCGTGGGCGCTTATCTCGATGGTAAAATGGCGAACAAGGAAAAAATCTGGGGGTTCGGGCACCGCGTCTACAAGACGCGTGACCCGCGTGCCGCCCTGCTCAAGGGGATGATGGAGGATCTCGCCAGTCATGGCAACCTGCGTCACAGCCGGCTTTTCGAGATCGCGATGGAAGTGGAACGTCAGGCGACCGAGCGCCTCGGTCCCAAGGGTGTCCACGCGAACGTGGACTTCTATTCGGGGGTGCTATACCACGAGATGGGTATCAAGGCGGATCTTTTTACGCCCATTTTTGCGATGGCGCGCTCCGCCGGCTGGTTGGCGCACTGGCGGGAGCAACTGGCGGATAACCGGATTTTCCGGCCCACGCAGGTGTATATAGGAGAACAGCCGAAGAGCTATGTTCCTGTTGCTCAACGATTCTAGGATAAACATATGACAGAAGTGTTGCGGGACATCCCTTTCCTGGCCACGGACCGGGTGGAGGCTCTGCTGGATATCGAGCGGCACCTGATCGCCGAACAGTGTGCGATCGAGCGCTGGTTCCGCGGGCAATGGCAACGGACGCCGCCGCCTTTTTATGCTTCCGTGGACCTGCGCAATGCGGGTTTCAAACTGGCGCCCGTGGATACCAACTTGTTTTCGGCGGGATTCAACAATCTCAATCCAGACTTTTCCGCGCTCTATGTGACCGCGATCCAGCACTTTCTCAATCAGTATCATCCGGGTCTGGAGCGGATACTGCTGATCCCGGAAAACCACACCCGTAACCTCTTTTACCTGGAGAACGTGGCACGGCTGCGCGAGCTGCTGGAACTGTCCGGTTTGGAAGTACGGGTGGGCTCACTGACTTTGGAGGATCGCTCGGTCTATGCGTTGCCCTCGGGTAACCGGTTGATCCTGGAGTCACTGCGACGGGAGGGCGGGCGTATCTCGATAGCCGGCTTCGATGCGCAGCTGATTTTGCTGAATAACGATTTGTCTGGCGGCGTACCGGAAATATTGGCGGATCTGGAGCAGCCTATTCTGCCTCCTCTGGCGGCGGGCTGGCGTAGCCGCCGAAAATCCCAGCATTTCACCCATTATCGCTCTGCGGCGCAGGAGTTGGCGGAGGTGATCGGCATCGACCCCTGGCTGATCGACCCGATTTTCCGCCGCTGCCAGGGCATCGATTTTATGCGTTCAGAGGGCCGTGAGTGTCTGGTCGCCAATGTGGATGCGGTCCTGGAGATCACCCGCGAGCGTTATGCGCATTACGGTATCCGTCAACGGCCCTTTGTCATCGTCAAGGCCGACGCCGGCACTTACGGCATGGGCATCATGACGGCGTATTCGGGCGAGGAGTTTCTCGATCTCAACCGGAAGGAGCGCAGCCGTATGGCCAAGAGCAAGGAAGGGCTGCCAGTCAGCGATGTCTTCATCCAGGAGGGCGTTTATACCTTCGAGCAGACGGCCCGGGAGGCGGTGGCGGAACCGGTGGTGTACATGATCGGCCAGCAGGTACTGGGTGGCTTCTATCGAGTGCATACGGAGCGTGGGCGGGACGAGAATCTCAATGCGCCGGGCGCGCACTTCGAGCCCATGGCCTTCGGCCAGACTTGTGTGGCCCCTTGCCGGAAATCGCCTCCCGATGCGCCGGTGAACCGTTATTACGCCTATGGGGTGATCGCCCGTCTGGCGTTGGTGGCTGCGGCGCGGGAGATGGCGGACTGGCGAGTGCAGGACGTGGTACGGGAGTCTGCGCTGTGAGCGTGCTCAAAGCCGCTGTGCTCATGGACCCCATCGCCGGGATCAAGCCCGCCAAGGATACCACCTTCGCCATGTTGCTGGCGGCACAGGCGCGCGGGCATGCGTGTTGGGTCTTTACCCCGGCGGATCTCTTTTTGCGCGATGGACGTTCCTGGGGACGATTGCGGACCGTCGTTGCGCGTGACGGCGTGGAAGATTACAGCACGCTGGGTGAACCCGAGGAACGGCCCCTCGCCGATATGGATGTCGTGCTGATGCGCAAGGACCCGCCCGTGGATCTGGAGTATCTCACCGCCTGTTATCTGCTGGAGCACGCGGGGACTTGGGTGATCAACGATCCGGTCAGTCTGCGTAACGCCAACGAAAAACTCTACGCCCTGCATTTCCCGGAGTTTCTGCCACCCTTGCTGGTCAGCCGCGATCTTGGGGATTTACGGGCCTTTCTCGTCGAGCATGGCGAGATCGTCGTCAAACCGCTCTCGGCGCGGGGGGGGGAGGGGGTATTCTATCTGCACCGGCGGGACCGGAATGTGGGCAGCATCCTGGAGACGGTGACGGGCTGGGGCCAGCGTTACGTGATGGCGCAGCGTTATCTGCCCGCCATCCGCGAGGGCGACAAACGGATTCTCATGGTGGATGGTGTGGCCGTGCCGGGAGCCCTGCTGCGGGTGCCTTCGGCCGCGGATTTTCGCGGCAATCTGGTGGCGGGGGCGACCGGGGTGGCGGCGCCGCTGAATGACCGCGATCAGGAGATCTGCGCGGCGATAGGGCCGGCCTTGCGCGCCGCGGGTCTGCTCTTTGTCGGTCTGGATGTGATTGGCGGGTATGTGACGGAGATCAATGTCACCAGCCCCACCGGGGCGCGGGAGATCAGGCGCTTCTTCGGGATCG
>JAKCBU010000235.1 GCA_021839095.1 Pseudomonadota bacterium
GCGACCATCGGTGCGGGGAGTACCATCACCAAAGCGGTGCCCGCGGGTGGCTTGACGCTGAGTCGCAGTCCGCAGCGCCACATCCCCCTCTGGCAACGACCGCGACGCGAGAAGCAATAGTCCCGAATCGCGCGGACGTTGGTTGCGGTAACAGGAGAGCGAGACTATGTGCGGTATTGTCGGTGGGGTGAGCCAGACGGATCTGGCCCCGATCATCCTGGAGGGGCTGCGCCGCTTGGAGTATCGCGGCTATGACTCCGCGGGACTGGCGATGTTGGGGGAGGGTGCGCGAGGCGCGAGCTTGCAACGGGTGCGCAGCGTGGGGCGCGTCGCCGAACTGACGGCCGCCGTGGCCGAATGCGGCTTGCAGGGTGCGGTGGGCATCGGGCACACGCGCTGGGCCACCCATGGCGGTGTCGCCGAGTGCAATGCGCACCCCATGGTTTCTCATGAACAGATCGCCGTGGTCCATAACGGCATCATCGAAAACTTTCATGCCCTGCGCGCCCGTCTGGAAGCGGCGGGGTACCTCTTCACTTCCGAGACCGATACCGAGGTCATCGCCCATCTGGTGCATCATTATCGGCAGACGGCCCCGGATTTGTTCGCGGCGACCCGCTTGGCGGTGGGTGATTTGCGCGGCGCTTATGCCATTGCGGTGATTTCTACCCGCGATCCCGACACGATTTGCGTGGCGCGGATGGGGTGTCCGCTGCTGCTGGGCATTGCCGATGATGGACATTATTTCGCCTCGGACGTGGCGGCCCTGCTGCCGGTGACGCGGCGCGTGCTCTATCTGGAAGATGGGGATGTGGCCCAGATGCGGCGGGAAGCCTTGCAGATCACGGATCAGGCCGGGCTACCGCAGCAGCGCGAAGAATTCTGGAGCCAACTCAGCGCAGCCGCCGTCGATCTGGGTCCCTACCGCCATTTTATGCAGAAGGAAATCCACGAGCAGCCCCGGGCGCTGGCCGACACCTTGGAGGGCGCACTGAATAGTCAACTCGATCTGACGGATCTCTGGGGTGCGGACGCCGAGAACGTTTTCCGGGAGGTGGATAGCGTGCTGTTTCTGGCCTCCGGTACCAGCCATTACGCGACGCTGGTGGGGCGCCAATGGCTGGAGAGCATTGCCAGGATTCCGGCGCAGGCTGAACTGGGGCACGAGTATCGTTACCGGGATTCCATTCCGAACCCGCGCCAGTTGGTGGTAACGCTCTCGCAGTCCGGCGAAACACTGGATACCTATGAAGCCCTGCGCCGTGCCAAAGGGCTCGGTCATACCCGCACGCTGGCCATCTGCAATGTCGCGGAGAGCACCATTCCGCGGGCGTCGATGCTGCGCTTCCTGACTCGTGCCGGCCCCGAGATCGGGGTGGCCTCGACCAAGGCGTTCACCACCCAATTGGCGGCGCTTTATCTGCTGGCCCTGTCCCTGGCCAAGGCGCAGGGGCGTCTGAATAGGGTGCAGCAGGCCGAGCACCTGAACGCCTTGCGCCAGTTACCGGGTAGCGTGCAGCAGGCCCTCAATCTGGAGCCGCAGATTCAGGGCTGGGCGGCACGTTTTGCCAGCAAGGAGCATGCGCTTTTTCTGGGGCGCGGCCTGCACTACCCGATCGCGCTGGAGGGCGCGCTCAAACTCAAGGAAATCTCCTATATCCATGCCGAGGCTTATCCGGCGGGGGAGTTGAAGCATGGTCCGCTGGCGCTGGTCGATCGTGAGATGCCGGTGGTGGTGATCGCGCCCAATGACCGCCTCCTCGAAAAACTGGCCGCCAACATGCAGGAAGTCCATGCCCGTGGCGGTGAGCTCTATGTATTCGCCGACTCGGACAGTCACTTTAACGCCAGTGAAGGCGTGCATGTGATGCGCCTGCCGCGTCACGCCGGTTCGCTCTCTCCCATCGTCCATGCCATCCCGGTGCAGTTGCTGGCTTATCATGCGGCCCTGGTGAAGGGTACCGATGTGGATCGGCCGCGTAACTTGGCAAAGAGTGTGACGGTGGAATGAAGGGATGCGGTAGACGGTCGCACTGAAAACGGAGGAGATAGCACGTGACTACGGAAACGAATGGTTTTGAAAAAATTGATTTTGCAAATGCGACAAAAATAGTGCGCCCGACTTTGGGTGACGAAGCACCCATCGCGCTATTCAGGTTGGTGCGTCTGATTCTTTTGGAGGATATGTTTGGCGTTGGCGCAACGGCGGCGGCATACCTGTCAGGAAAGCATCTTGGATATAGCCTTGGATTAAAAGATCTGGGCCAGTTTGTAGAGTTATGCGAACAGCTTAAAATAGGGGTCATAAAGCCTGGTGAAAATGACAAGGGGCAATTACATATTGATGTTTACGAATGTGTCACCTGTTCTGGGATGAAGCCTGTCGGGCGCGCTCTATGTTCTTTCGAGGGTGGGCTGATTGCCGGTGTGGCCGAGGGCATATTCAAAAATAAGGTGAATGTCCGGGAGGTTACCTGCATAGGTGGGCTTGGACACGAATCATGTGGGTTTGATGTAATCGTTCAGTGACAAGGGATTACCGCTAATCACACAGCGTAAAGCGGGGATGGGGAAAACGCTGCCGAGGCGCCATGATGCAAAAGATCTGGCTACGATCAGGTAGGTCAGCATGTATCGTCACCTGACCCTGTGGCGTCTGCGCTGGTACGCCAGCGCCACAGGCCGCGTGCTGATGCGGCATTGGCAGGTATTCGTGCTGGCGGGCGCGTTGGTTCCCGGCGGGACACCGATAGTCAAGTTGTTGACGGGCTTGGGCTACCCCCTGTTGGCCGTACTGCACGTTGGCCACGATGTGGCATGGCACTGGTGGCGCCTCGTGGCCATCCAGGGGTTTGCGCTGGCCTGGGTCATGGTGCAGCGCCGCCACATCGACGGTGGCGCGTTCATGGCCTATGCGCGATCCCTGCCTATCTCGGTCAATCAGCGGCGCCGGGTTGATCTGTCGGTGCTCCTCCCCGCCAACAGTCTCTTGCTGGTCCCCGTTGTGGCGCTGGTCGTCGTCGCGCCAACCGGCTGGCTCGGGGCAACGTCGACTCCGTTCCTGGTGGCCACGGTATGCGTGGTGACTGGATTGGTGCTGCTCGCCGAACTCGCCGCGCTGGAGCGACAGCTTGCCGCACTCTTAATTTTCGGGCCGGCTGATGCCCTGCTGAGCTGGGGCCTGAGCCGCCCGGTCGATCCGGCAAGCTGGCTTGCGCTGAGTGGCGCGATGCTGATGGGCGCGTCGTTTCTCGTCTTGCGGCATCCCCTCCAGGCCAGTCTTCAGACCTGGGTCCGCCGTCGAGTGACCCCATTGCTTCCCGGTGGACGGCGATTCTTCTCCTTCTTACCTCCAGTCTGGGTATCCGTGGCGAACTGGCGCCAGGCGTTTATGCCCTGCAGGGGCCGAACGGCAGC
>JAKCBU010000236.1 GCA_021839095.1 Pseudomonadota bacterium
CGGCGCCATAGCCAGCCCAGCGCACAGGGCGATCAGCGACAGCAAGGCAGACAGCGGAGGGACACATGCATTCCGAAAGCCCAGGTCGGTCATTTTCAAATCCTCGGAAACGGCTGCCAAAGCCTGCGGCAGATGGCCGCACAACTTTTCATGCAACTGTGTTGCACAGTATGGAAATAGGGATTCAATGTCAATCTTCTGGTTCCGCATGTGATTCCGGGATGGAGTCGGCACCCCTTTCCGGCGGCACCATGCTCCCACCCCCAAGCTTCCCCTGCCCCGAAGCTTGGAGGTAAGATGACCGCATTGTTTCACCACCTTTGGAAAAGCACCCCATGAGCCAAGCCCCCCATTCTACGCTGGATACCAGCGTCCTGACCCAAATCGTTGATGACATGCTCAACCTCGCCCGCGAGCAGGGCGCCAGTGCGGCGGAGGCTTCCGCCAGCACCGGCAAAGGCTTGTCGGTAACCGTGCGCCTCGGGGAAGTGGAATCCATCGAATACCACCAGGACAAGGGGCTGGGAGTCACGGTCTATCTCGGTCAATCCAAAGGCAGCGCCTCCACCTCGGACTTTTCCCGCAAGGCCTTGTCAGAAACCGTTTCAGCGGCGCTCACCATTGCCCGGCATACGGCGGCAGACCCTTTTGCCGGGCTTGCCGATCCCGAACTTTTCGCTAAAACCTTCCCGGATCTGGACCTCTATCATCCCTGGTCTATAGATGCAGACAGCGCCGCTGATCTGGCGCGTCGTTGCGAGGCGGCCGCCCGTGACAGCGATCCGCGCATTCACAACTCCGAAGGCGGTAGCCTCGGCACCAGCGAGGGCACGTCGGTCTATGGCAATAGCCTGGGTTTCATGGGCAGCAGCCGCTCGTCGCGACACAGCCTGTCCTGCTCGGTGATTGCGGAAGACCGTAACGGCGGCATGCAACGGGACTACTGGTATGACGTGGCCCGTGCCGCCGATGCGCTGACGACTCCGGAAACCATCGGCAGGACCGCCGCGCAGCGCGCTCTGCGCCGCCTCGACGCCCGCAAGGTGCCCACCACCAAGGCCCCAGTGCTCTTTGAAAACCAAGTCGCGTCCAGCCTTATCGGTCACCTCGCCAGCGCCATCAGCGGCGGCAGCCTGTACCGCAAAAGTTCCTTTCTGGTGGACAGCCTTGGCAAACAGATATTCCCGGAACACGTCCGCGTATATGAAGAACCCTTACGGCGTCTTGGGTTGGGTAGCTGCAGTTTCGACGGCGAAGGGGTCGCCACCCGCAACCGCGACATCGTCTCCGGGGGCGTGCTGGAAGGCTACATCCTCGACAGTTACAGCGCCCGCAAATTAAAAATGAAGACCACGGGCAATGCGGGCGGTGCCCACAATCTCACCTTGCAGCCCGGCAAGGCATCTCTGGATGAACTGCTTCACCAGATGGGGCACGGCCTGCTGGTTACCGAGCTCATCGGCTTCGGTATCAACATGGTGACCGGTGATTACTCCCGGGGCGCCGCCGGCTTCTGGGTGGAGCATGGGGAGATCCAGTATCCCGTCGAAGAGATCACCATCGCCGGGACCTTGCAGGGCATGTTCCAGGGCATGCGCGCCGTGGGCAATGACCTGCTCATTCACGGCAACACCGGCTGCCCCTCCATCCTCATTGACGAGATGATGATTGCCGGCGACTAAGGACAAGGGCCAGCAACAGAAGAACTGAACTCAACAGCAGATAGGGGAGACTGCCCCAGCGCCCGAAGGGTGTTTCTCCGATCATCGGCTGGATGGCCCCGTTCAGAGTGCCCCCCACAAACTGGGGCAATTGCGAAATCACCCGCCCATGCGGCGAGATCAGGGCGGTAATGCCCGTATTGGTCGCGCGAACATCGGGTTTCTGCTCCTGCCGGGACTGCATGGCCGCCATCTGTAGACTTTGCGCGGCGGCGATGCTGTGGCCGTACCATGCATAATCACTGATATTCAAAAGAAAGGTGGCACCCTCCCTGACACCCTTGCGCACGTCCCGGGAGAAGGACTCTTCATAACAGATGGTCATACCGGCTTTCTGCCCGTCCACGGGCAAGGCGTAAGGCCCATCTCCAAAAGAGAAACTGCCCAGCCCAGGCAAAAAATGGTGTACCAGAGGCTCGAATAAAGCGGGCATCGGAATGTATTCTCCGAAGGGCACCAGATGCTCTTTCCGGTACCAGCGCAGCGGTGCGTTCCCGTCAATTTCCATGGCCGCGTTGTAATATTTGCGGTCGACGTTTTCGGGGATACCGATGAGTAGGATTTTGCGGTGCGTCGCTGACCATTGCTGCAACTGTTCGATCAGGCTTGGTATTTCGGTTTGAAAGAGAGGGAAGGCAGTCTCCGGAAGGACGATCAGCCGGGTATCGGGCGGCGTCTGCAAAATCATGCTTACGTAATGATGCAGGATGGCGCTGATCTTGGCGGCATTCCACTTCTCCGTGATGGCGATATTGCCCTGCAGCAGACTTACCCGCAGCGGCTTGCCTATGGGATGGGTGAAGGACGCGGACGCCGCCGCCAGGGCTGCCCCGGAAATCACCAGGAGCGATGCGACGCCGCCCAACAGCACCGGGCGGGACTGCCGCCATTGCAGCATATAGACCAGGAGGGCCGCCACCCCGGCCGTCGCCAGTCCCACTCCGTATTGCCCAAGCCAGGGCGCAAAGCCACCGAGGAAGGCATGGGTCTGGGTATATCCCGTCGCCAGCCAGGGGAAGCCCGTAAAGAGGCGTGCCCGCACCCATTCCATCAAAATCCACAATACCGGCAGGGCCAGCAACCGGCCCTTCCCGACAAAAAAGCGGCCCGCCAGCCATAAGGCCAACCCCGCGTAGACGGCGCAACAAGCCGCCAGCAAAGCGACGGCGGCGCCTGCCAGTGCCCAATTCATGTCGGCGAAATTATGCAAGGTAATGGCGATCCAACTCGTTCCCGCGGCAAAAGCAGCAAAACCGAAACCTGCGCCCAGAGCCGCCAGACGCAGTGGGCGCTCCTCCACGGTCGCCAGCCAGAAGAGGCCAAAAAGCAGGGCTATGGCCAGCGGCCACCAGGCGAAGGGCGCAAAGGCCAAAGGCCAGGCTGCACCCAAAATTAATGCGGCCAGAAGCCGCAGAGGAAAGGACGGTTTTTTCAACGCACCCACCTTCATGCACTACCCTGAGGCGTAGTTTCCGGCAGGGGGGCGCTGCGCGGCGGCGTGACCCGCAAAATCTGCACCCGTTTACGATCCGCCCGCAATACTTCCAGCCGCAAATCACCCTCCTCCACGACTTCGCCCGTGCGCGGCACATGCCCCAGGGCTGCCGCCACCCATCCACCCAGCGTGTCGGCGTGTCCATCCTCCAGGTGTGTCACAAAATGTGCATTAAACTCTTCCAGAGGAA
>JAKCBU010000237.1 GCA_021839095.1 Pseudomonadota bacterium
TTTACGATCTGGCGGTGGTGGCCAATGCCTGGTGCTCGGAAGCCGATGGTCGTTTCGACCGGGCATTGGTTACGGCGTTGTGGGATGCCTATGTGGCTACCCGACCTCTGCAGACCGGCGAGGAAGTATTGTGGTTTCCACTGCTGCGCGCAGCGGCCCTGCGCTTCTGGCTCCTGCGCCTGGATGCCATGCACTTTCGCCGCTCCGGGACCATCACCCAATGCAAAGACCCGGAGGAATACCGGCGGATTCTCCTCATGCGCCAGCGAGGCGCTTAGCCTCCAGCCTGATGCTGCTCGGAGACACGCCATTGGTATCACGATTGATCATCGGGCGGCTTCTTCCCCGACCAGTGTGCGAGCACCACCAGCGCGAGCCCGAAAAACAGGCCCTCGCTGGCGGGTAAGGCCCAATCCAGCGGATGACCACCGGCAAGGATCGAGGCGAAAAGTGCAACCGCCGCCACCATCAGAAAAATTCCCAGACTCTGCATGATTTTTTGAAACCGTATGGTATCGACCGAACTGACCAGGTTCCACAAACCCAGCAAGCGCAGCAGCCGTTGGGTCTGGCGCGGAAAGAGCACAGCCAGGACGATACCTACTGCGATGCCGGTGTTGATGACGTACAGCCAGATCATGCGCCCCTCCCTTATCTGCACCAGCCGATATCAAGCGACCTTTAACGCTCGCACCGGGTCCCAGGTTTATAGGACATCAGAGTGTTCTTATAATCTTGCCGGGGTCGGGATTCAAGCATCATCTTGGCGGTCTGGCCGGCCTGGGTTAGAGTGCTCCGATCCACCCTGAGTCCGGTCCGTTTATGACATAGAGGCGTCGACCAATGATCATGCATGCAGAAGCCAACCAGAAACCGCCCCGCAATATCTGGCCCCGGGAGGGCCGTTGGCTGCATGCAGGGATTGCCTTTGGCGTCACTTGGCAGCTCTGGTCCTCGCTGTGGATGGAGCCCAACTGGAAACATGCCAACTATAGCAGTATCGGCGGCATCCTCTTCAGCCTCCATTCCTGGATTGGCCTGATGACGGTGCTGTTCATTCTCTGGCAGTGGTTATGGATTGCCAGCGAACCGCAGATCCGCCGTGAGATCTTTCCTTGGCGAGGGCCGTGGGCGCCCATCCTGGCGGATGCCCGCATGCTGCTGCGTGCCCGCCTGCCGCCAACCGGGCCCCGTTGCGGGCTGGCCGGCCTGATGCATGGCCTGGGACTGCTGGCGGTGACCTGCACAGGGGTCATCGGCTCCATCATTTTCTTTTTCCTGCCCCAGGGCGGGACCCCGCCGGGGGGCACCCTGCACATGCTGGTTCCCCTGCACGAATTCCTGGGTACTGTGGTCTGGGTCTACTGGACCGGGCATGTCGGCATGGCGACCCTGCATGCCTGGCATCGCGAACCGATCTGGAGGGTTTTCCGCCTGATGGACTGAGGCAGATCGCTTAGTCCTTCAGCGAGAAAGCGTTCGTCTGCGGACCACTTTCCAGGATGTACCCGTGACTGCCGTGTCGGACAACGCGCTCCTCGCCGGTCGGCACGGCGGTATGGGAATGGCCGGTGTGTCTGGCTGCGGTTGGCGGCAAGGTCGTGGCGCCATCGAGACTCAGCACTGGGCGCAATCGCTCCAGGAGCCTGGGACCGATACCATGGACACTGGCGAGCTCATCCACACTCCTGAAAGGCCCGTGTGCCTGCCGGTATTCCAGCACCGCCTGGGCCTTGGCCGGACCAATGCCCGGCAGCGCATCCAGCGCCGCGGCATCCGCAGTATTGATATTCACCGACGCCCAGACGGCGGGTGCAAACAGCAGAAATAGTACGCACAAAACGCCCTGTAGTTTCATTTCCATCACGCTCCGCTCCTTGTTTTAAGGTAACCGCTCCAAAGCCACCACCCCCAGCGCCAGCCACTTGCTTCCCGAGGCAAACTGCACCTGAATCCGGCCCTGGCGGCCGCCAGCCTCATAATCCAGCACCATTCCCTCGCCAAAGACCGGGTGCTGGAGGCGCGACCCCAGAGGATAGGGCATTTCCAGTGCCTGTACTCGCACTGGCATAACAGGTCGGCTGATCCGTGCCCGTGGCCTCAGCTCCCGCAGCAGTTCCTGGGGAATCTCCCGCAGAAAGCGCGAGGGCATGGTCATCCGCTCACTGCCGTGCAGGCGGCGGCTCTCGGCATGGCTGATGACCAGCAGGCGCATGGCCCGGGTCATGCCGACGTAACACAGGCGCCGCTCCTCAGCCAGCCCCTGAGGGTCTTCCAGAGAGCGCTGATGGGGAAACAGCCCCTCTTCCAGCCCCACCAGAAACACCAGCGGGAACTCCAGGCCCTTGGCGCTGTGCAGGCTCATCAACTGCACACAGTCCTCCCAGGCGTCTCCGGCACCATCCCCGGCTTCCAGAGCAGCATGGGTCAGGAACTCCGAGAGCATATTCCCCGGTTGCGGCGCAAGATCACCGAGATTGGGGTCGGCAGACCAGTCCTGGGCATAGCCGCGTGCGGCATTGATCAGCTCATCCAGATTCTCCAGGCGGCCTTCGGCGCGGTCGCCCTCGCGACCGTGCCACTCACGTAGGCCGGTGCGGGCCAGTACCGCCTCTACCCGCTCGCCGAGATTCGCCTCCGCCGTTCGTGCGGCGAGATCATCCACCAGATTGAGGAACGCACTGATTTTCGGCTGACCGAGCTCGCCGGCGGCCTGCCAGAACGAGAGGCCGCGCTCGCGGGCCAGATTCCGCAGACGCTCGACACTGACCGCACCAATGCCCCGCGCCGGCACATTCACCACCCGTTCGAAAGACGCATCATCATGGCGGTTGGCGGTAAGGCGTAGATAGGCCAGAGTATCCTTGATCTCCGCTCGCTCGAAAAAGCGCAGGCCGCCATATACCCGATAGGGCATCCCTTCACGCACCAGCACTTCTTCAAAGGCCCGCGACTGGGCATTGGAGCGATAGAGGATGGCGCAGTCCGCACGCCGCCCACCATCGTCCAGCCATTGCTGAACGCGGCCCACCACATAGCGCGCCTCGTCAAATTCGTTGTAGGCGGTGTAGAGTTGAACGGATTCACCGCCGGGCTCCGCCGTCCACAGGGTTTTGCCGAGGCGATCGGAATTGTGGGCGATAACGGCATTCGCCGCCTGCAGGATGGGGGCCGTAGAACGGTAGTTCTGCTCCAGGCGCACCACCTGCGCCCCGGCAAAGTCTTCGCCAAAGCGGAGTAGATTCTCCACCCGTGCGCCCCGCCAGGCATAAATGGACTGGTCATCATCGCCGACCGCAAAAATCTGCCCATGCCGGGCCAGCCCCTTCAGCCATGCGTACTGCACCGCGTTGGTGTCCTGAAACTCATCCACCAGAATATGCTGAAAAC
>JAKCBU010000238.1 GCA_021839095.1 Pseudomonadota bacterium
AACAGTACTCCGAGTGAAAGCGTCCATCCCCAGCGTGCAGGGTGGGTGGCATTCATCCGTACTTTCTCGAAATAGGCCGCGAGCAGGATAAAGAGCGGTGGATAGGCCTCCCAGACGTAATTGGGGAGTTTGGTGGCGGATAGGGCAAAAAAACCGATCCAGGCCGTGACCCAGACCAGCAGGAACAGGGTTTTTGGCTGGTTGCGCAAGGAATGCCGCCGGGAAAGCCACAAATCCCGAAAAACTTGCGGTAAAAAAATCGACCACGGCAGCATCCCGAGAAAGGTGCTGGCCAGATAGTATACCCAAGGCCCGCGATGTCCCTGCATGCTGTCGTCGAAACGGCCAATGTTCTGTTGAAGGAGGAACGCGCGATCCCAGGCCCAGTGGGTTTCGATGCCGACGGCGAGATACCAGGGCAGCGTAATGATCAGAAAGAGTGGTACTCCCCAAGTCAGCCGGCTTTCCCGCCAGAGAAAAGCCAGATCCCGGCGCAGCAGTAAAAATAGAACGATGATCAGTCCTGGCAGCAGGAATCCGATGGGGCCCTTATCCAGCGTGGCGAGGGCCATGGCGGCGTAGGCGATGAGTAATTCCCGGCGACGGTTCTCCGGGAGCAAATAACCGCGCAAATAGCTCAACAGGGCCACCGTCACCGTCAGGATCAGCAGCGGATCGGGGGTGGCGCCTCGGAATATCACGGTGCTATGGAGTGCGGTGGCGGTGAGCAGGCCGCAGATCAGCGCCGTGTTCTCACCGTACAGACGCCGCAGGGCCATGGTCAGGTAGAGGATCAATAAAGCGCCGACGACGGCGGAGCCGATCCGTAAACCCCAGGAATTCATCCCCAGTACTTTGACCCCGGTCCACATCAACCAATAGTTCAGTGCCGGTTTGTCGGGCATCAGCCGTGCATTGAAGGTCGGTACGACCAGATTGTGCTGCGCGATCTGATCTTTCAGCGACTGCGCGTAGATGGGTTCATCAATATCCCAGAGGCTGGTATTGCCGATGCCCCAGGCGAAGAAAAGCAGCGCGAACAGAAACATCGCGGATGCCTTCCACCCGAAAGATCGGTGGGCCCCCATACTTTGAAAAGGCATGTTCGACTCCCGGCGCATACGCCCTGTCGCCCTGCAACGGCCTGGAAGACCACACAGTGCCACACCCCAGGGAACGACGGGCGAGAGGGTCGGGATCAAGGTGAGTGCGCGTTCCGGGGCGTCTGAAGAATGCGTAGTATAGTCCGGCGGACCCGATCCGCAAAAAAACAGCCCCCTCCCTGTTTGCGGGTTCCGCTTCAGCCCAACCCCGCTGGGCCGGTGAAACGCGCTTCGCGCAGCGCCGCCGAGATGTGCTTTTCGCGGAATGCTGATAGAGTTCAAGAGGGTTCGTGTCACTGCATGACATCATCGTTTATGGGCACGGGGCTCTGCCCTGATGAGAGGAGTGGGGTTTTGTCGTTAGGTCTTGGGACAGTACCTTCCGCGCCGCGACGTCGGCCCCGAATGGTCCGGTTACATGTGCTGCGGGATAACGCGGTCGCCGTTGCGGCGTGCCTGCTTTTGACCCGAATGGCATGGTGGTTGATATCCGACGCCTCCCGGGCGTTTTATCTCTCCGCATGGGCTACCTCCGGTCTGGTCGTGTTTCTGCTGTTGCGCAGGGGCAAGGCGTTGCTGCCGGGTCTCCTGCTCGGCGAGTTTCTGAGCGGTCTCATGCTGGGTGTCGTACCGCGCGAGGCGGTACTGCTGTCCATCGGGGTGGTCCTCTCCGCCTGGTTTTCCGTGCGCATGATGCGTCGGCTTTATCCCGCCTGGGAGGGCATCGAACAGGTCGGGGATCTGTTCGCGTTTATCGCGTTGCCGTGTGTCGTCAATGCGTTGTTGGTGGGTTTTTGGAGCGTGCTGGTACAGCGGCCCGATGCCATGCTCTCCTGGCCGGGGCTGTTATCCGCGATGAGCAATGGCCTCAGCGTCGTCTTCGGCGTGGTGATTTTCAGTACCAACCTGCTGTTGTGGCCGAAATCCTGGCGCTGGCGTGATCAGATTCCGGTCGACCCCGTATTCTGGCTATTTGCGTTGGCTTCGACCACGGTGGTCACTGCCATTTTTTGGCTCTCTTATCCGGCCTTCAGTGGAGACATCGAGCTGACAGGTCTGTTGCTTCTGCCCGCCTTCTGGAGCATGACGCGCTTTCCGCTGAGCGACGTGTATCGTCTGGTGTTGCTGCAATTTCTCATTGCTATCGCCGGAACGGCGCGCGGTCTGGGACCGTATGCCGGGGCCATCCACATAGACCCGGAATCCCTGTTGCAACTGGTAGGGGTGGGCATGGTAATGGTCGGGTTGTTCGCCGGGGCGATGATCACCGAATCCGTCAAAGGGCGCGATGTGTTAAGGCAGGGCAATCGCTGGCTGGAGCGCCAGGTGCAGGAACGCACGACGGCGTTGCGGCAAAGTCATCGGGAGGTCCTGGCCAGAGAGCGTTTCTTCCAGGCGCTCAGTGAGGTCAACCGGCTCTTCTCCGGGAGCGTGGAGGAGCCGGAGGCGTTCGTGCTCGAGGCATTCTGCCAGACGCTTCAGGCGCAGTTGAAACTACCCCTCGTGTGGGTGGTGGAGACCTCACCGGAATCTGATTGGGCGACCTTGCGCGCCGTGGCGGGTCCGCTCGCCGAAGTGTTTCGCGGAGTGCCCATTCCCGTGCATGAAGATCGTGCGCCTTCGGGCGTACCCCTGCCGACCGATCGTGCCATCCCGGTGTCTCCTGCGGTGGATCGCGATAAGGCGGCCTGGGCGGCTTGGCGCGCTTTCGCCGCTCGGTACGCGCTGGGCGGAAGCGTGCAAGTGGCCTTTTCCTGGCCCGATGGCCGCTCGGGGCGTATTGCCCTGCAGCGTGATCGGGGGGCGGAATTTCCCCGGCAGACCATGCAACTGATGGCGGGTCTTTCCGGGGATTTACAGGATTTCTTGCGTCGCCAGGAAGCGGGACGGACTTTGGAGCGCACGCGTACGTTGCAGCGGGCCTTACTGTTGGCGGGCGAGGTGGCGTTAACTACCGAGGAAGTGGGTGTGCTTTTTCAGCGGAGCTGCCAGCAGCTCATCGATAGCGGATTGTTCATCGCGGCGTGGATCGCCCGTCCCGGCGCGGATGGTTGCATGGATGCCCTGGCGAGCGCGGGCTGGAGTGCTTCCAACGCGTTGAAGCGTCGCTGGCCGGTTTCTGCGGACGTGCCGGAGGGACAGACGGTGGGGGCGAGGGCTTGGCGCAGCGGGGATCTCGTGGTGCAGCAGGATTATCTTTCCGATCCCTTGGTGCAGTTGTGGCGTGAACAGGCGTTGGAGTACGGCTGGCGCGCGGCCGCCGCCGTGCCGATCGTCCATCA
>JAKCBU010000239.1 GCA_021839095.1 Pseudomonadota bacterium
CGGGGAACTGGTGCCCAAGTCACTGGCCATCCGCAAGGTGGAGCCGGTATCCCTGTGGACCGGCATGCCCCTCTACGCCTTCTACTGGCTGATGTACCCGGCGATCTGGGTGCTCAACGGTGCGACCCGCATCGTTCTGCGCCTCTTTGCGCTGCGGGTGGATCAGCCCGCCGGTGATGCGCCCCATTCCCGCGATGAACTGGCGATGATCCTCGCCCTCAGCCAGGCACAGGGCACCCTCGGTCAGCGTACCGGAGATATCTTGGACCGCACCCTGGATTTTACCGAACTGACGGCCGGAGACCTGATGCGCCCTGCTGCCGATATGGTCTGTCTGATGCTGGATGATAGTCCCGAGGCAATCCGTCAGGTGATGATGAACCACCGTTTCACCCGCTATCCGGTATGTGAAGGGGATCGCCAGCATGTGGTCGGCCTGCTCCATGTCAAGGACGCCTTTGCGGCACTATCAAGGCATCCGGATCTGCGCGAGATCAAAAAACTCCTGCGGCCGCTGCCCGCCGTTGGCAAGGCGCTGCCGGCCATGGACCTGCTCACCCATTTTCGCTCGGGGCATCCGCATTTCGCGCTGGTGGTTGACGATCTGGGCACCATCACCGGCTTCGTCACGCTGGATCATGTGCTGGAGAGTCTGCTCGGAGCCATTCCCGATGAATTCCGGCACCAGCGTCAGGAATGGCAGCGGCAACCCGACGGGAGTTGGGTGGGTTCTGGCAGCCTCTCGCTGTATTCCCTGGAGCGAAGCCTTCACATCGACATTGACGAGGAAACTGCGGATACCATTGGCGGTCTGGTCATGCGTCAGCTCGAAAGGGTCCCGGAAGAAGGGGAACAGGTCGCTTTTCCCAGCTTCGACGTGGTGGTGCTGCGCAAAAAAGGCCCGCGCATCGCACTGGTGCGGGTGATCCCACATCCGCTACAAACCGAATCCGACTGGTTCTCCTGACAATTTCCATGCACAAAAAAGATTTCCATTATGAACTGCCCGACGCGTTGATTGCTCAGGCACCTCTCCCCGAACGCAGCGCCGCACGCATGCTCATCGTCGATGGCCGTCAAGGCACCTGGGAAGATGCGAGGGTGCGCGATCTGCCCGACGTGCTTCGGCCCGGCGACCTGCTGGTGCTCAACGATACCCGTGTGCTTCCCGCGCGTCTGCAGGCCCGCAAGGCGACGGGTGGGGCGGTGGAACTGCTGCTCGACCGGCTGCTCGATGCCCGGGACGGCTGGTTTCTGGCGAAATCTTCCAAGGCGTTGCGGCCAGGTATGTCCATTCATTTACCGGGCGGCGCCGTTGCCACGGTAGAGGAAAAGGATGGTATGGATGTCCGGCTGAGCCTCCCTGCGGATGTTGCGTGGTTGCCCATACTCGAAGCCGGAGGCAGCATGCCTTTGCCGCCTTATATCCGGCGGGCGGCGGAGGCCAGTGATCGGGAGCGCTATCAGACGGTCTATGCGGCCCGTCCCGGTGCGGTGGCCGCGCCTACTGCGGGGTTGCATTTCGATACGGAACTGCTGGACGCCCTGACGGCGCGGGGCGTCGAGCGGACCTTCGTGACTTTGCATGTGGGTGCGGGAACATTTCTCCCGGTGCGCAGCGAAGATATTACCGAGCACCCCATGCATGCCGAGACCATGGAGGTCAGTGCGACGACGGTGGCGGCCGTTGCCGCCGCGAGGGCGCGGGGCGGGCGGGTGATCGCCGTGGGCACCACGGCCTGCCGGGCGCTGGAGACTGCGGCGCAGGACGGGACACTGCGACCTTTTACCGGAGAGACCCGTCTGTTCCTGTATCCCGGCAAGACCTTTCAGGTAACTGATGGGCTGTTGACCAATTTTCACCTTCCGGAATCCACTTTGCTCATGCTGGTATGTGCCTTCGCCGGCATGGAGTGCATGCTCGCCGCCTATCGTCATGCGGTGGCGGAAAGCTATCGGTTTTTCAGTTATGGAGACGCCATGTTGATTTCCCCTCAGGCCGGACGGCGATGAGCATTTTCCAGTTGCTGGCTCGGGACGGCGCGGCGCGGCGCGGTATCATTCGTCTCCCCCGCGGCGCCGTGCAAACGCCCGCATTCATGCCGGTGGGCACCTATGGCACGGTCAAGGCCATGTCTCCCGAGGAACTGAAGACGCTAGGGGCCGAGATTATCCTCGGTAACACCTTTCATCTCTTTCTGCGTCCCGGCCTGGAGGTGGTCAGCGCGGTGGGCGGTCTCCACAGGATGATGCACTGGGACCGGCCCATCCTCACCGATTCCGGCGGTTTCCAGGTCTTCAGCCTGGGTGCGCTGCGCCAGTTGACAGAGGCCGGGGTGCAGTTTCGTGCGCCCACCGATGGACATATGGTTTTTCTGGGGCCGGAGGAGTCCATGCAGATCCAGGCGGCCCTCGGTTCGGATATCGCCATGGTTTTTGACGAATGTACGCCCCATCCCGCCAGCTACGAAGAAGCCCGTATCAGCATGGAGCTTTCTCTGCGCTGGGCGGCGCGCTCCCATGCCGCCTACACCGGGCCCGGAGAGCTCTTCGGCATCGTTCAGGGTGGCATGTACGCGGACTTGCGGCGGCGCTCTCTGGCGGGATTGCAACGGCTGGATTTCCCCGGCCTTGCCATCGGCGGATTGTCGGTAGGGGAGAGCAAGGTGGAGATGATGCAGGTACTGGACGATCTGATGCCCCATATGCCTGCGGACCGGCCCCGTTACCTGATGGGCGTCGGTACCCCAGAGGATCTGGTCGAGGGCGTGCGCCGTGGTGTCGACATGTTCGACTGTGTGATGCCGACCCGTAACGCCCGCAACGGCTGGCTGTTTACACGGGACGGCATCCTCAAGCTGCGCAACGCCCGCTATGAAAAGGATGTGTTGCCACCGGACCCGGCCTGTGCCTGCTACACCTGTCAAAACTACAGCAGGGCTTATCTGCGCCACTTGCAGCGCAGCCATGAGATTCTCGGCGCACGTCTGAATACCCTGCACAATCTGCACTACTACCAGGAACTGATGGTGGGGCTGCGGGAGGCCATTGCCGCCGGTCGCCTGGACGCTTATGCGGACGATTTCTACCGCCGCCGTCGCGCTGGTTCCCTAGTCGGCGCCTAAAGGCTACAATGGCGGCCCTCAGATCTGACCTGGAGTGCATATGAACTTTTCGCCTATCGCCAACGCTTATGCCGGAACCGCGGCGGGGGCAGGTCCGGACTCCTTTTTTATACAAGTCATCCCGCTGGTTGTCATCTTCGCTATTTTCTATTTCCTGCTGATCCGTCCGCAGACCAAAAAGGCGAAGGAACAACGCCAGTTGATCGCGACGATCTCCAAAGGCGATGAAGTGGTTACCCAGGG
>JAKCBU010000240.1 GCA_021839095.1 Pseudomonadota bacterium
GGCACCATATATCTGGGCAACTCTTGGGACTGGATCAACGCCGTCCCCGTTCATGATGTCAATCCGCAATTCAACGCCCATCCGTCGTAACTCAGGAATGTTGGTAACAGCCTGAACGCACCCCTCGATTTCCTGCCCTTGCGCAGGAAATCACCCATACCCTGCTATACTTCTTCCTCTTTCGCGGTCGCAGATTGGCCCAGCCGGGCTGACGAAGGTCGTGACGGCGTGATGAGGGACTGACATGCAGCCAGATACGCAGGCTTGGGCCGCCGTGGGCGTGGCCCTTTATGCCACCGATCCAGAACGAAAAATAGCGCAGGTCCGTGCCTTGCGCTGGCCGCCGGCACCCATGCCGGAAGTCTCGGCCCCAGCGCTTTCCGATATGCCGGGGCGGCCGGCCCATCCCCTGCTGGTGAGTCCCAAGGACTTGCCCAAACGCCGCGCCCTGCATACCCGGGCAGGCCGCTTCGCCTTGTTGCACGCCCTGGCGCACATTGAGTTCAATGCCATCAACCTGGCGCTGGATGCCCTCTACCGCTTCCCCGGTCTTCCCGAGGATTTCTACCGCGACTGGTTGCGGGTGGCGCAGGAAGAGGCGGAGCATTTCGTCCTCCTGCGCCAGCAGTTGCGGCGACTCGGCGGTGACTATGGTGACCTGCCCGCCCATGACGGTCTCTGGGAAATGGCCCTGGATACGGCGGCGGACCCTTTGGCGCGCATGGCGCTGGTGCCGCGCGTTCTGGAGGCGCGGGGGCTGGATGTCACCCCGGCCATGCGCGAACGGCTGCTGGCCGCCGGGGACGCCGAGGCCGCCGCGGTGTTGGAGCGGATCGAATGCGATGAACGCGGGCATGTGGCCGTGGGTACCCGCTGGTTTCGTTTTTTGTGCGCACAGCGCGGGCTGGAGCCGGATCGTACCTTCATGACACTCTTGCAGCGGCATTACCGGGGACGGATTCAGGGGCCGCTGGCGTTGCCGGCGCGACGCGCGGCGGGGTTTTCGGAGCCGGAACTCGACTGGTTGCAGGACCGCGCCAGGCCACCTGCCGGACAGCAAGCCGCAGGGGTACACCATGATTGAGCGGGTCCTGGGTATCGAGAGCTCCTGTGATGAAACGGGGCTCGCGCTCTATGACCGCCAGCGTGGCCTGCTCGGCGAAGTGCTGTTCAGTCAGACCGCCCTGCATGCGCCCTATGGCGGCGTCGTGCCGGAACTGGCGTCCCGCGATCATGTGCGCCGCCTGCCCCTGCTGCTCGACGAGTTGCGGGCGCGGACCGGCGGGCAGCGTCCTGACGCCATCGCCGTCACCGCCGGACCGGGACTCATCGGCGCCCTGCTGGTGGGGGTGAGTTTTGCCCGAGGTCTCGCCATGGGCTGGAACATTCCGGTGATCCCCGTGCATCATCTGGAAGGCCATCTGCTGGCTCCATTGCTTGGCGGCGTGGACCCCTTCCCGGCGGTGGCCCTGCTGGTTTCCGGCGGCCATACGATGCTGGTGGAGGTCCGTGGCCTCGGTGATTATCGCTTACTAGGGGAGACGTTGGACGATGCGGCGGGTGAGGCTTTCGACAAGGCGGCGAAGATGATGGGGCTCGGCTATCCCGGCGGACCGGCGCTGGCCGCGCTGGCGGTGGACGGAAATGCCCAAGCTTTTGGTTTGCCCCGGCCATTGCTGGATCGGCCGGGGCTGGACTTCAGCTTCAGTGGTCTGAAAACGGCCTTCCGCCTGGCTTCCCTGCCGGTCGCGTCCGACGATGCGCAAAGGCGGGCTGACCTGGCCGCCAGTTTTCAGGCCGCGGTGGTGGAGACGCTGTTCAGGAAATGCCGGCGTGCTCTGGAGCAGACCGGGCTGAGGCGTCTGATCGTGGCCGGTGGGGTCGGCGCCAACCGGGCCTTGCGGACCGCTTTGGGCGGCTTGGCGGCGGAAGGGATCGCAGTGTTTATCGCCGACCCTGCCCATTGCACGGACAACGCGGCGATGATCGCCCTGACCGGTGCCCTGCGCAGGGAGCTGGCGCAGGCAGCCACCGCGGATTTTCCGGTACGGGCGCGCTGGCCGCTGACGGGGCAGGCAGCCAACGGATGATGCGGGAGCCATTTTCTCTGGAGATGATCGTGGAAGAGCTGGCGGCGCAGGATGCCGACTTTCAGGAAGGTCTCGACTGGCAGCAGACGGACCATCCGCGGGAGGCGGCGGCGGCTTTCAAACGGGTCTTGGCGCGTTACCCGGACAGCGCCGTGGTCTGGACCTTTTACGCCTGGGCCTTGTCCGCCTCAGGCGATCCGCACGGGGCCATCGCCGCCTGCCGCCGGGCCATTGCCAGTGATGCCGAGTGGGGGCCGGCGTGGAATGATCTCGGTGAGTATCTGATGGATACCGGTCGTGAGGACGAGGCGCTCTTCGTGATTCGCCGCGCCCTCAAGGCCAAACGCTTCGGCAGTCCGCATCTGGCGCAGATGAATCTGGGCCGCTACTACCTGTACAAAGGCAGTATGCGCCGGGCCCTGGCGGCCGCGCGGGAGGCGCAACGGCTGGTCCCCGGCTTTCGTCCGGCGGCGCGGCTGGCGGACTGGATCCGTGAGCGCATGCGGGAGTGGAACATCCACGATTGAGGAGGGCCGCGATGCCTTCAACCCTTTTTGAAGGGACGTTCGCTGCCATCCAGCAGACGGCGGATATTGCTGCGGTGCCGCCACAGGACTAACAGTACCAGCACCAGGACGAGCACCCGCAGATCCGTCGCGGAAGATACCGCAAAGACGGTGGGCACCGCGCCGATCGCCGCCAGCAGCGCCGCCATGGACGAAACCCGCGTCACCGCAAACACCAGTATCCACAGACCCAATATCGACAAGCCCAGCACCGGCATGAGCGCCAGCAGGATGCCCAGCGCCGTGGACACCCCCTTGCCGCCGCGAAAACCAAAGAACACCGGATAGAGATGACCGAGGAAAGTGGCCAGCGCCACGGCGGCCAGCGCCCAGCCCTCCAGCCCGAGCAGGCGGGCGGCAACGATGGGGATGACGCCCTTGATCAGGTCGCCGAGCAAAGTCAGCAAGGCGGCCTTTTTGCCGCCGATGCGCAGGATGTTGGTGGCGCCGGGATTGCCCGATCCGGACTGGCGCGGGTCCCCCAGACCCAGGGCGCGCGCCACCAGAATGGCGGTGGCAATGGAACCTACGGCATATCCCCCGCCGATCAGGGCAACATCCAGAAGAAGTGACATGCGGTGCTTTGGCCGGAAAATTGGTTATTATAGGCCGAGCTGCGGCGAATTGCCGCTTTTTTCGGGATTACCATGGATATTCTTTTTGTACGTGAACTAAAGGTGGACACCCGCATCGGCATCTACGACTGGGAACG
>JAKCBU010000241.1 GCA_021839095.1 Pseudomonadota bacterium
ATCCGCCCGACCCGTCCCCGCCGGGAAAAGCATCGTCGGAGATGCCATTTTCAGCCACGAGTCCGGTATCCATGTCGATGGATTACTCAAAAATCCCAAAAATTACCAAAGCTTCGACCCGGAGGAGCTGGGGCGCCAACATCGCATGGTACTGGGTAAGCATTCCGGTACCAAGGCCATCATGCGCGCCTATGCTGAACTGGGGAGCATTATCACCGAGTCACAGGCACAAAGCATCCTCAGACAGATTCGCGTCTATGTACTTCAGCATAAAGTAACGCCGCCGGTCGAAGATATGCATCGCTTTCTTTTGGAAAGCATGGAATCCCCGCACGTCCATTCCTGAATAAAGGAGAAACCCATGGCTGCCACGCTGCTCGGCAAGGAAGAATCCAGCAAGTCCGGTCTGTGGCGCAACCTGCGCGACGATATTCATTGCGTTTTTGAACGTGATCCGGCGGCGCGCAACACCCTGGAAGTCCTCACCACCTACCCTGGGGTGCATGCGCTGCTGGCGCATCGCGTGGCCCATCGCTGCTGGCAGCGGGGATGGAGATATCCGGCCCGGGTATTGAGCGCCATGGCGCGATTCTCGACCGGTATCGATATTCACCCGGGGGCGCAGATCGGGCGGCGTTTTTTTATTGACCACGGCATGGGCGTGGTGATTGGCGAAACGGCCGAGATCGGCGACGATTGCACCATCTACCACGGCGTGACCTTGGGGGGGACGAGCTGGAATCCGGGCAAGCGTCACCCGACATTGCAGGATCGGGTCATGGTGGGTGCGGGTGCGAAGATCCTCGGGCCCGTCACTATCGGTCATGACGGTCAGGTGGGTGCCAATGCGGTGGTCATTAACGATGTGGCGGTGGGTATGACGGTCGTGGGCATCCCCGGTCGCGTCGTATTGCCTGCGGAACGCCGCCGCGTCAACGCCCACGGTATTGATCTGGATCACCATCTCATGCCGGACCCGGTGGGCAAGGCCATTCAGTGCCTGATGGAACGAATTTCCCAATTGGAATTGCAGACTCAGTCCGTCGGGCGTGCTATGCAACGGACGGAAAAAGACTGCAACAACTGTCCGGATTCCGATCCTAATCTGTGTGGGCCAAACAGCAGCCCCGCAGCCTTAGCTCCCCTGCCCTCTGACGAGTTCCAAGGATGACACCATGAGTGACCTACGTAAAACACTGGCGAGTTTATCCTCCGCTGAGGATTTCCTGAAGTTTCTGAACATCGACTATGATGAGACGGTGGTCCATATTAATCGTCTCCATATCCTCAAACGTTTTCATGATTACCTGAAAAGAGAGGGGAATACGGACGCCCTGGATGATCAGGCGCTGCAAGCACTTTATGTGAAATTGCTCGGCCAATCGTATCAGGATTTTGTGGTATCTGACGCGGTTTCCGAAAAGGTGTTCAAAGTCTTTCATCAGGCCATGGGCGTGAGTCATGTCTCTCTGGAAAAGGTGGCGGTCAGCGCGCGGAAAGAGCGTTGACACGCGGTTGCCGCGCCGGAATAAAATGCCACGACCAAGACTGAAGAACGGAACGGCGCACATCATGGCGACAAGCAATAACAGCGAAGCTGTGCGAATGGTGATGGCCTACCATGAACGATCCAAGCATCACCTGAATCGCTATGCCGCCGGGCCGGAAGCGCTGGACTGGGATGCACAACCCAACCCCTTCCGCGAGTTCACCGGAAGCCCGCGGCGCATCTTGCCGTTGCTGACGGAAGAAACTGCCGTCACCTTCGCCGCGCTCTCCGCCGCCACGCCCCAACCCTTCACGCTCCAGGCGGTCGCCCAGTTTTTGGAGCTTGCCCTCGGGCTGGCGGCATGGAAGGAATACGGCCCCGATCGCTGGGCGTTGCGCTGCAACCCGTCCAGCGGCAACCTGCATCCCACCGAGGCCTATCTTCTCGCCTTCGGGGTAGCGGATCTGAAGGATGGACTGTATCACTACCTGAGCAGGGATCATCTGTTGGAACAACGCTGGGTTCCCGATGCCGAACAGCACGGCTCAGGAGTGTATGTCGGGCTGACCTCCATAGCGTGGCGCGAGGCATGGAAATACGGCGAACGGGCGCTGCGTTATTGCCAACTGGATATTGGCCATGCGCTGGGTGCCCTGCGCTACGCTGCGGGTACCCTGGGGTGGCACCTTCGCCTGCGCGGGGATGTGGACGATACCCGGCTGCGCAGTCTCCTTGGCCTGGATCGTTCCAGCGATTTCGCGCATGCCGAAGGTGAGGATGCGGAGCTGCTGCTGGAAATTCTCCCTGCTGACACCATATTCTCTGCCAGCGTCACTCCTGTCACCCTGCAGGGGGAATGGCGAGGTCAGGCCAACCGCCTGGATCCCCACCCCCTGTATCAGTGGTCGGTCATCGCCGAAACCACGACTGCCAGCAGGATGCCGGTATGCGATCCCGGGCCAGTTCCGCCTGATCCCTGGCCGACACGCAAAATATCGGGGCAGACGGCCGCCAGCGCCCTGATCCGCCGTCGGCGCAGCGCCCAGCGCTTCGACCCGAAGACGCTTATGGCAACTGACGATTTCTTTACACTCCTGGATGCGTTGCTGCCCCGTTCCGCCCTGCCCTGGGATGTCTGGCCCTTCCCCCCACGCATCCATCCAATACTTTTTGCGCATCGCGTCGAAGGACTGAACAGCGGCCTCTATGCCCTGCCCCGCACCGGGGAGGGCGAACAGATCCTACGCATGGCCCTCCATCCCGACTTCTCTTGGGAAACAGTGGCCGGTGCGCCCGCTCATCTGCCCCTGCGGCGACTCTATAGCGGGGACGTGCGCAGTATCGCCCGGACCCTGTCCTGTCATCAGGCCATTGCCGCCGATTGCTGCTTTGCCGTGGCCTTTCTGGCGGAGTACGCAGACTCCCTGAAGGGTGGCGCCTGGCACTACCGTTTGCTCTACCAGGAAGCAGGGCTGCTGGGCCAGATATTGTATCTGGAAGCCGAGTCCCTGGGCCTGAACGGCACTGGCATCGGCTGTTTTTTTGATGATGCCGTGCAGGAAATATTGGGGATCAAGGATAACAGCCTGCAATCCCTTTACCACTTCACCGTGGGTCATGCCCTGACCGACACGCGGATCAGCACCCTCCCGCCCTACGCCCACCGTGAACTGAACACCCACACCGGAGAAACCTCATGAATACCCGCTCCTTTCAGCGTATTGATGTGCACAAGGCCCGCGAACTCCTGCAAAGGCAGGACACCGTGTTACTGGATTGCCGCCATCCCAGCGACTTCCGGGCCGGACATATTGCCGGAGCTTCTCCCCTGGGCGATTACAACGCCGATG
>JAKCBU010000242.1 GCA_021839095.1 Pseudomonadota bacterium
CGGGGCTGGCCGCTTTTCGCGCTGGTCGCTTTTTATGTAGGAGTGATCCTGCTTTCCCAGCTTTTGCTGGTGATCAGTGTACTGGGCGTTCTGGATCGTGTTTTTCACCTGCGCCAACGGTTTGTCAGGTCACGGTCCTGACCGGCGGCGGTTTTGCAAAGAATTTTGGGAGGAATTTGAAATGAAAGTGATCTTGCTGGAGCGTATCAATAGACTGGGGCATCTGGGTGATGTGGTGGAAGTACGGCCCGGTTACGGACGAAATTTTCTGGTACCGCAGGGTAAGGCGGTGGTCGCCAACCCACGCAACCTGGAAGATTTCGCCCAGCGCAAGGCGGCCCTGGAACAGGCCGAGTTGGAGCGTCTGCAAGCCGCTCAGAAAAGGGCCGCCGCATTGGCCGATGTCGTGGTCAGAATCGCCCTGCAGGCGGGCGAGGATGGCCGTTTGTTTGGTTCGGTGGGCCTGCATGATATCAGTGGTGCGCTGGCGGCACTGGGTCATGTGGTGGCGCATTCGGAAATCCGTTTGCCGGACGGCCCGATCAAGCGGATGGGCGAATTCTCGGCTCGCGTGCGTTTGCACCCGGAAGTCGAGTTGGATGTGGCGGTGCTGGTCGAGCGCGCCTGAACTCCGGCAGGGACGGAGACGGCGGCGTGTTCGAGTCTGCGGACCACGGCGGCGGGGTCAAGGCCCCGCCGCATTCCATTGAGGCGGAACAGTCCGTCATCGGCGCGCTGCTGATCGATCCCGAGACGGCGGAGCAAGTGACGGAGGTCGTGGCCGCCGAGGATTTTTACGAGCGTCGCCACCGGCAGATTTTCCACGCCATTACCGTCATGTTGGGTGACGGTCGCGCTGTCGATGCGGTAACGATCTCCGAATGGCTGCAGGACCACGAGCAACTTGCCGAAGTGGGCGGGGTGCAGTATCTCCTGATGTTGGCCAACGAGACCCCCTCGGCGGCCAACGTGCTCGCGTATGCCCGTATCGTGCGGGAGCGGGCGACCCTGCGCGATCTCATTCGCGTGGGGCGGGAAATCGCGGAGTTGGCCTATCGCCCCGAAGGGCGAGCGGCGCAAGCACTGCTGGATGAGGCGGAAAGCCGTGTCTTTCAGCTCGCCGAGGGGCAACAGCGTGGCGGCGAAGGTTTCACTCAGATCAAGGACGCCCTTCCGGCGGTCATTGACCGGATCGAAGTCATCGCCCGGGATAAAAAGGGCGTCACCGGTTTGTCCACGGGCTTCACCGACCTGGATGAGAAGACTTCGGGCCTGCACCCCGGTCAACTGGTCATCGTTGCCGGTCGTCCGAGCATGGGGAAAACCTCCTTCGCCATGAACATCGCCGAGCACGTCGCCTGTGCCGAGAGCAAGCCGGTAGCGGTCTTCAGCATGGAAATGCCGACGGATGAGATCGTGTTGCGCGCCCTCTCCTCGCGGGGGCGGGTGGATCAGCACCGGCTGCGCAACGGCAGTCTGGGTAATGATGACTGGCCGCGCATCGCGCATGCCATTGGCGAACTGAGCAACGCCCCCCTGTTCACCGACGATTCGGTCGCGCTGACACCGATGGATCTGCGGTCGCGGGCACGTCGGCTGAAACGCGAGCACGGTTTGGCGCTGATTGTGGTCGATTACCTGCAACTCATGCAGGTACCGGGTCGGGGCGATAACCGCGTTGCGGAAATTTCCGAGATCAGCCGTTCACTCAAGGCACTGGCCAAAGAACTGGCGATTCCGGTGATTGCCTTGTCCCAGCTCAACCGCAGCTTGGAGAACCGGACAGAGAAGCGTCCGCAGATGTCCGATCTGCGGGAGTCCGGCGCCATCGAGCAGGATGCCGATCTGATCCTATTCCTCTACCGGGAGGAGGTCTATTACCGGGATAAGGAAGAGGTGAAAGGCATTGCCGAGGTGATTATTGGCAAGCAGCGCAATGGGCCCATCGGGACGGTACGGATGAGCTTTTTCGGCGAATATACCCGTTTTGAGAATTATGCCCCGGCCGGGGACGGTTTCGCCCGCTAGCGCGGGGATTTTGTTTTTCTTTGCGGTATCATGCATCCATGACTCGCCCGATGGTTGCCGAAATCTCTGCCACCGCGCTGCGCCACAATGTGGCCGTGGTGCGTCAGAGGGCGCCTCATGCGCGGATCATGGCGGCCGTGAAGGCCAATGCCTATGGGCACGATGTCACGCTCTGCGCGCCGGTGCTGGCGGAGGCTGGGGTGGACGCCTTCGCGGTGGCTTCTCTGGAAGAGGCGGAAACCCTCCACGCGCTGCGTTTGGAGCGACCTATCTGCATCCTCGGCGGCCCGTTTGCCGCGGAGGAGGTGAGAAACGCCGCTGCGCGCGATTACCTGCTGGTCATTCATGAACAGCGGCAGTTACGCTGGCTGGAAACCCACGCCGCCGACGTTGCCCTCCGATTGTTTGTCAAAGTGGATACGGGCATGCACCGGCTAGGCTTCGCACCGGAGCGCCTGTCGGCCGTATTCGCCGCTTTACGGCATTATCCGCACTGGCGGGTGCTGGGTCTGATGAGCCATCTTGCCCGTTCCGATACCCCGGACGACCTCTTCAACCGTCAGCAGGCGGACGTTTTTGCCGAGGCCATGGCGTGCTTCGAGGGCTCCACGACGGGTCAGCACAGCCTCGCCAATTCGGGCGGGGTGCTGGCGTTGCCTTTCACGCATCATCGCTGGGTACGTCCGGGACTGATGCTCTACGGTCTTTCCCCTTTCGCGGGACGTAGCGGCAGCGAGATCGGTTTACAGCCGGTTCTGTCCTGGCGCAGTGCCGTGGTGGCCACGCGGAATCTCGCTCCCGGCGACTGGCTGGGATATGGCGCCACGTGGCAAAGTCCGGCCCATTGCCGGGTGGGGGTAGTGGCGGCGGGCTACGGTGATGGTTATCCGCGTCATCTCGGTGCGGGCGCGCCTATCACTGTAGCCGGCCAAGCCTCCCGGACTTTGGGGCGGGTCAGCATGGATATGCTCTCCGTGGATCTGACGGAGGTGGAAGCGGAAATCGACGCCCCCGTCGTGCTGATGGGGGCCGGCGGCGCGGCTGTCGAAGTCTTGGCGGCGCGGCTTGGCACCATCCCTTACGAACTGAGCTGTCGCATACAAGCGCGTGTTCCGCGCCGGTTGGTTCCATGAGCCGCGAAAAATCCCTGTTTGTATGTCAGGACTGCGGCAGCGCCAGTAATAAATGGCTGGGCCGCTGTCCGGATTGCGGGGCCTGGAATAGCCTCGTCGAACAACGTGCGGAGAAGTCCGGGATCAAGTCGCACACGGCCTACGCCACGGCCAGTC
>JAKCBU010000243.1 GCA_021839095.1 Pseudomonadota bacterium
ATTCGCTGCAGGTCTCAAATGGGGCGAGCATCGCCGTTTTCGGCACGGGGGCTGTAGGCCTGGCTGCGGTCATGGCCGCTCGCCTTGCCGGTGCGGATCCGATCATCGGCGTCGACATCCACCCCGCGCGGCTCGCCCTTGCTCTGGAGTTGGGCGCAACCCACGTGATCGACAATCGCCATGAGGATATCGCCGCCCGCATCGGCGAGATCACCGGCAGCGGCGTCGACTATATACTGGAAATCACTGGCGATGCGAAGCTGCATCAGCTTGCCATCGATATATTGAATCCGGGTGGCGCTATGGCACTCATCGCCAGCCCGGATGACGCCCATGCGCTGCCCGGGGGACGGAAAACCCTCGGCATCATCCAGGGCGACGCCATACCGCAAGATTTCATCCCGAAGCTGATTGCGCTCTACCGCGCGGGGCGCTTTCCCTTCGATCGCCTGGAGAAATTCTACGACTTCGGCGATATCAATCAGGCCATCGCCGATGCCAGGGATGGCCACACCATCAAGCCCGTGCTGCGGATCGGTGTGGGGTGAGGTGGGTGGGATGGTCGGGGAACTCTGTAATCCGGGAAAGGTGTGATTCCCCGCAGCCGAGCTGCGTTATGCCGGCAATAACCAAGGTATGCCGAGGCGCAGAATGAAGTGGGCGGCCTGGGTGTGCTGGTCACGACAGCCCGGCGATGGCACGTTTTGCCGCCTATGTGGATGTGGCGGAAGTCATTTCCCAAGGCACCACCCGCTCCACCGTGATCTTGCGGAACCAACTTCAGGTGGACCTGCGGCGCCGTGGGCGAACCCTCCTACGGCGCCGCCCTGCACTATTTTACCGACTCCAAAAGCTACAACGTCGCTATCCGTCGCTTGACCAGGGTATGGGTCTGAAAGTAAACGAATACGGTCTGTTTCGGGGCAAGGAGCGCATTGCCGGGGAAACCGAAGAATCCGTATACGCTGCTGTTAGATCCGGTGCCTGCGCCAGCAGATAGACGAAACAGAGGCCCTCAACGGAGAACTCCAGGGCATCATCCTCCTCAAGGGCGTTGAGGTGGATATTCTGGAAGATGGCCGTCTGGACTTGCCCGACAGCATCCTGGGTGACCTAGATCTGGTGGTGGCTGCCGTGCATACGCAACTGGATATGTCTCGAAACAAACAGACCACGCGCATCCTCAAGGTCACGGATAGCCCCTGCTTCTCTATCCTCGCCCATCCCAGCGGACAACGCATCAACCAGCGGGAGCCCATGGATCTGGACATACTCCGCATCGTCCGCCACGCGCGTGAACGCGACTGTTTTCTGGAAATCAACACCCAGCCCGAGCGCCTGAATCTGGTGGACATGCATGCCCGGATGGCCAAGAAAGAAGGCATATTGCTGGCGGTGAATTCCGACGCCTACAGTATTCATGATTTTGCGCATCTGCCCCTCGGTATCCCGTAGGCACGACGGGGCTGGCTGGAGCTGCAAGACGTGCTCAACACCAGATCTCTGGCCGAACCGCGCCCCCTGCTGGCGGCGACCATGGGTAAATAAGCCGGGGAAAATGGGAGACGTATCGAGCCGTCAGGACAAGCGTTTGACTTTAAATTGCCCAAGAGTGCCACGCCATGATGTTTCTGCCGACTACAAATTTTTATACTAGCATTGTAAGAGTTAAGGGGGTGTTTGGGTTTGTTGGGTAGATGGCCATATCCGGAGTGTTGGGGCGAGCAGTCTCTCCATTACAAACTTGCTCTAGATCGTCGGCAAATCTGGGTCCGCACATTAATTTCAAAGGGGGAACATATGACCAGCACTTGGGTATTAGTAAGCAACGCCGCCGAAGCACGACTTTTTCTCAACGAAGGCTGTGGCAAGGGTTTGCAACTCGTCCATAATTGGACTCATCCCGACAGCCGCAAGCATGAAGGGGATCTCGTCACGGATAGCGCCGGTCGTACCCAACAAAGCGACGCCCAGGGTGGGCGTTCTGCCATCCAATGGAAGACCAGTCCCAAGGAAACGGAAATGCAGCGCTTTGCCGCAGAATTAGTGGAATACCTTGAGGCGGGGCGCGTGACTGGCGCCTTTCAGCATCTGATCCTCGTAGCACCGCCGCATTTCCTTGGCCTGCTCCGGGAAAACCTGGACGACCCTACGGGCGCAATGGTGCGCGCCACTTTGGACAAAGATTACAGCCAAGAAGCGGCACCTGAACTGGCGGAGCACCTCGCTGAGGTGCTGTGTCCCTGAAAGGCCATCGACTGGAGCATGTTATGAGATCGGCGACACCCAGCGGCGAGGAAGGGATGCTTATGCGCCAGACGGATAAGTGTCTGAACTTTTTTTTCGGGTCTCTCAGATCAACCCTCAGAACGCTATCGACCAGCGCCCTGGTCAGCCTTGTTTTGGCAAATATTTCTTTTGCTGGACCATCTTCTCAAGGACTAGCCATGCAACTCTACTCCAACGCCTTCGCCAACAACGGCATCATTCCACGCCAATATACCTGCGAGGGGGCCGATCTTTCGCCTCCCCTGCGCTGGGAGCATCTTCCGACCGGAACGCGAAGCCTAGCTCTCATTGTCGAAGACCCTGACGCTCCGGATCCCGCCGCTCCCCAGCGCATCTGGGTGCATTGGGTCTTGTACGACATTCCGCCCGCGTTATCGAAACTTCCGGCAGGGCCGCAGCAACTTCCACCGGGTACCCGGGAAGGCATCAATGACTGGCAGCGCACGGGCTACGGCGGCCCCTGTCCGCCCATCGGCAGGCACCGGTATTTTTTCCGGCTCTATGCTCTGGACACGGTGCTTCCGGACTTGCGACATCCCGATAAGGCGCAGATTCAAATGGCTATGCACGGACATCTATTGGCCGAGACAGCCCTCGTGGGCCTCTACGCCAAGGGTGATCACTAAGACTAAGGTAATCCGTGATCCCAAATCCCGCGATTGATATCGGAGGTTGGCCTCGATGTGTCGCATGACGGATATTGCCGGGGTCATACAGGCATAAATGCAGAGTGCAGGTGCACAGCTACCACGTATGGTTAGACCAACACGTTAAGTTGGGCGAACGTCTTCGGCCTGCAGGCCCTTGGGACCGCGCGTGGTAGTGAATGAAACCTTCTGACCTTCCGCCAGCGACTTGAAACCGCTACCCTGAATAGCGGAGTGATGCACAAACACATCCTCCTTACCATCGTCCGGCGTGATGAAGCCAAACCCTTTGCTATCGTTGAACCACTTTACCGTACCTGTTGCCATGACTGATTCCCCTCCATGCATTCTTAGGACAAGGCAATTTGCAGATCGGAA
>JAKCBU010000244.1 GCA_021839095.1 Pseudomonadota bacterium
CCTCGGTAGCTCAGTGGATAGAGCAACCGCCTCCTAAGCGGTAGGTCGCGCGTTCGATTCGCGCTCGGGGCACCAAATAAAACAAACAGTTACCACATTTAAGTCGACGCTGATTTTCTTATTCACTGAGAATATGCTGCACTGCGTGATATCCTGAACTTTGTAGAGGATTTCGCAGATGGCCATTGTTCCGATCTACATCAAGCTAAGAATCACGCTTTAGCCTCTCTGGTCGAGCAGATAGCTATGCATGCCATCCAACGCACCCGCGTCGATTCTGAGGCATCTCTGTCCCTTCCAGTGCGCGTCTCATGCGGGCAGTGTGTCCGATCCAACCGGGACCGCAGCCACTCGCAATAGGCCGTTGCCTTGCCATGGCGACAGGCCAACCACCTGCCGGGAGGGGTGGCGATTATAAAGCCGCCTATCCCCATGCGCCGCGTTCCTGCCCTGGATAAGAAACTTTGCAGATGAAATGACCGGTTTGCGGCGCGGCGAAGGTCATCCACGCCGAACGGAACGGATTGGCATGCTTATTGCTATACCAAGATATGTTCTGGACAACGACGTCCTCGCACCCTGATTCTAGGCTGCGGGGATTTTTTACAGGTGCCGCTTATTTTGGAGAAATTGTCATGGCGCATGAACACTCTCTCAGCATTGGCTATGTAGCTCTGGTCGATAGCGCGCCACTCATTGTGGCCCGCGAAGGCGGTTTCTTTGCCGAACAGGGTCTGCAGGTGGTCTTGCAGCGGGAACCGTCCTGGGCGAGTTTGCGCGATCATCTGCTTTTCGGCGATCTGGTGGCAGCGCATGCACTGGCGCCGCTGCCGCTGGCAGCGACACTGGGCATTGCCTCACCGCGGGTACCGGTGATGACGGCGCTGACGCTGTCCTTGAACGGCAATGCGATCACCGTGAGCACAGCCTTGCACCAGTGTTTGACGGATGCCGGTCTGACGGGCGGTGATCAGCCCCTATTGGCGGGTCTGGCTTTGCGGCAGGTCATCCTTGCCAAACCCACCGCGAAGCTGCGCTTCGCGGTGGTATCGCCGGTATCTAACCATCATTATCAACTGCGCCACTGGCTACAGGCGGCGGGCATTGATCCGGCAACACAGGTGCAGATCAGCGTGGTGCCACCGCGTTATATGGTAGAGGCGCTACGTGCCGGCGAGATCGACGGATATTGTGTCGGTGAACCGTGGGGGAGCCTGGCTGCGGTCGAAGGGGTCGGGATGCCCATCGTCAGCAGTTACGCCCTTTGGAACAATCTGATGGAAAAGGTGCTGGCGGTACGCGAGGACTGGGCACTAGCGCAGCCGGAGCTACATCTGGCGCTGCTTCGTGCGGTGTTGGCGGCGGGACGCTGGCTGGATGATCCGCAACACCGGCTGGAGGCTGCCCCCTGGTTGGCATCGGCTATTGATGTGCCTGCAGAAGTCGTCGCACTGGCACTGACCGGCTCGGTGCCGGGCCTGCCACAGCGGGAAGACTTCCATGTGTTTACGCGCTATGCAGCGAATTTTCCATGGCATTCCCAAGCGCAGTGGCTGGTGCGGCAGATGCAGGCAGCGGGTCAATGGCCGGAAGGTGCGGATGCCGCGACACTCATTCCGCGAGTGTATCGCTGCGCCGAATACCGGCAGGCGGCCCATGCGCTGCAGATTCCTGTGCCAAAAGAGGATTTCGTAGCCTGGGGTAGCGAAGCACAACCCTGGTTGCTGGCGGATGATCAGGGGGGCATGATCCGCATGGGTGCCAACCGCATTTTTGACGGGAGCGGCCTGCTCTCGTAAAGCCGTTTGCACCATGAAAATGCGAAATCTTGGTGCATCTGCACCGTTATTACGCCTCGCCCGCACTTCCCGGAAGGATTTCGTGCCCCCGCATTCCTGCAATTTTGCGCAGAATGTCCGGTGAACATGCCGCACGACGGCACAGCGCCAACACGTTCGGCCGCACAATGCAGATCATGGGGCATGATAATGGCACGATAACTGCTAAGAAACTCCCAAGCACTGTTCACCGACGGACAGCGTTTTGGAACGAAGGCGTTCCTGGCCCACCAGCCAGGAACGCCTTTTTAATGTCCCGCATTCTGCCTTTAAGGAGGCCACGATGAACGAACTTTTGACGCTGCTGCGCACCGGCAACTGGCGGGCGCTGGTTGCCAGCTTTCTCTATTTCGATACCGGTTTCACGGTCTGGCTGCTCTACGGACCACTCGCACCATACATGATCAAAACCCTGGGTTTAACGCCTGCGGAACAGGGTTTTCTGGTCGCCGTCCCGGTACTGGCGGCGGCAATTTTACGGGTCGCTATGGGCAACCTCTATCAGACCATGGACGGCCGTTGGCTAGCGCTGGGTGGCATTACCCTGTCGGCCATTCCACCGCTTTTCCTGCTCTTTTATCCGGGGGCACCCAGCTTTACCATGTTGATTGTCCTCGGCGTTCTGCTCGGTGTAGGGGGCGCGAGCTTTGCGGTGGCCCTGCCTATGGCGGGGAGCAATTATCCCGCCAAGGTACAGGGGACGGTCCTGGGGATCGCTGCGGCCGGTAACATCGGCGCAGTGCTGGATGGCTTTTTGTTTCCACCGCTGGCCACCCAGTTCGGCTGGGCACACGCTACTGCCGCCGCTCTGCCCCTGCTGGCACTGGCCGGAGTGACGATGTTCTTCTGGGGTAAGGACAGCACGCCGAAAAGTGGGCACGTCGGACAGGCGCTGGCAGGTTTTGCAGCAACGCTGGTCGGGCTGGCCTTTCTGGCGGTGGCTACACCGCTGGGTTGGCTCGGACTGGACGGCAAGGCGGCACTGCTGACACTGCCTATCTTCGGGGTGCTGCTCGCGGGTTCGATGCTACCGCAGCGTTATCGCCTGGCCCTCATGGAGCGCGACACCTGGGTCATCATCCTCATCTACAGCATCACTTTCGGCGGTTTCGTGGGGATGTCCGCCTACATCAGTCTGTTGCTGGTGTCTTTGTATCATTTGCCGAAAATCGATGCGGGTATGTTGATGGCACTTTTTGCCTTCACCGGCGCCATGTTGCGGCCCCTGGGCGGGATCATTGCCGACCGGGTTTCCGGTGTTCTCGCCTTGCGCTGGTTTCTCGGCGGCATTGCTCTGACGGACGCCGCTTTTGCCCTGTGGACCCCATCGCTGGCCGTGGCCGTTGCCCTGCTGCTCTGCCTTTATGCCTGCTTCGGGCTGGGTAACGGGGCGACCTTTCAATTGGTCCCCCTGCGCTGGCCCCTGAAGACCGGGATCATGACAGGCATCATCGGTGCGGCGGGCGGAGATCGG
>JAKCBU010000245.1 GCA_021839095.1 Pseudomonadota bacterium
GGTCGCCCAGGCCGCGCGGGAGCAGTATTTTGCGGGCGTGGTTCCGGATCTGGCCGGCCGTCTCAAGGAGCAGGGCGTCACCCAGACGCAGAGGCTCCCACGTCTGGAAGGCCACCAGAAGGACGAACAGGGGACCTGGCGCAGCGTGGGGCTCTACGTGGACCAACAGGGCAAGCCCCGCGGCGTCCTGGCGGTCGAGAACAAAGAGCAGGGCGTGAAGGAGCGCCACAGCGTCGCGTTTCAGGAGCGCACCTCGAAATCGGGCATCCCCATGCTGGCCGCATCCGCGGCGCGGGAGGACGGAAGCAAGCTCTACGTCAACGTCCTGCCCCACGAGAACCGCAGCACGGGGGAGAAGTTTCTGTCCGCCTCTTTCGGGGAGCGGGACCCGGCGGGCACCTTCCGGCAGATCGAGGGCCAGGGCGGTGGTCTGAAGCCCAACGAGGCCATGATGCAGGCCGGGGACAAGGACCGCACGGTGCAACTGGTCCGCGACAAGCTGGGCGTGGACGTGCTGGCGAAGCACCGCGAGAAAGGGCAGGAACAGGCCCAGGGAGTAGAGCGATGAAGCACGGACAGGCGCTGGAACAATGGGCCCTGGCCGATCTCGGCAGGGCCAAGGACGAGGCCCGGCGGGAGCGCCTGAAAAAGCTCCTGGCGGAACTGCACCGGCACCCGGACAGCCATACCCTGCCCGTGGGGTCGGCCCAGCGGCAGATGGTCGAGTCCCACGAGCGCCGGGTCATGGAGCACGCCATGCACCTGGGCTATGAACCGCCGGAAAAGGCGATCCAGGACTTAGGGATACACCTGGGCCTGGAGTTAGGGCTGGGGCTCTAAGTCCTCCCTGCGCACGAAACGGGTGGAGATCATTGCCCCGATGCTCTGCGGAAATCTACCGGGCGTGGCCGTTTCCCAATGGATCGCCGAACCGGATTCATCCGGACGGCCCGCCGCTTTCCATTGGCATTCCGCCAATCATCCGACGGGCAAATCTCTCAGAATGGTAATCCATGTTGATATACACAATGACCTGCAAATCGTCGAAAAGGCCATGGTGGAGGCCGCCAATAGCTTCCTGATGCCCTATGGAGTGCCCCCGCCGTCGAGACGCAGGTGGGGGATGCATGGGCGCATTGACCGGGTCACCGTCTCCGCTATCCGTCCATCGCAACAACCCGATGCTATACCCACCCAAGGCCGGATTTCCCAGCCTCTGAAACGCAAGGAGAACGCCATGTCTGGAATCAACAAAGTCATTTTGCTGGGTCACCTGGGCTGGGATCCGGAAATACGGTACATGCCCGACGGGACGGCCAACGCTACCCTGAACGTGACAACGTCCGAGACCTACAAAGACCGCGACGGCAACAAGCAGGAGCGTACGGAGTGGCATCTGGCTGTTTTCTGGGGCCGGACGGCCTCCTGCTGACCAGGGCGCAGGTGTACCTGGGGTCTCGCCCGACCCGAGTTCTCAAGGATCTAGCTCGCAACTGGGGATGCACCCGACGAGTATTGACGGCCGGCGACGGTTAATGTTTAATAGGGTTTGGAAGAGTTTGATAGACATTAAGTCTATGAGCAAAGCTGCCCCGCAATCCAGTCATCTCACAATCACGGAAGCCGCCAATCTATTGGGCGTATCTGTTTCGACGCTGCGTAACTGGGATCGACGGGGTAAGCTGACACCTCGCCGCCATCCGATCAATGGCTATCGCATATATGACCGTACCGAGATTGTAAGGCTCAAAGAACAGATCGAAGGGAATACATGAAGATCAATGATCAATCTCTGGAATATGTCACTCTCACTTCCCCACCGCCAGCAAAGCGGCGTGGTCGCCCGCCTAAGAACGATGCTCCGAAAGCCCCTGTCGAATCCGAAGATACTGTCGCCGACGAGATTACTGCGACCGTTGACCCGCGCAATAAACTTAACGATCTTACCGCTCGAGAGTGGATTCCCGAAACCGTTTCGGTCTGGAATCAGCGCGGGCTTGGCGCAGGCCATCCCGACGCGCAAATTGAACGCCAACATCCTGCGCCATTTTCATTTACTGATGTAGGACGTCTTATTCGCTTCTTCACCAAGAGGGGCCATACGGTACTTGACCCCTTTGTAGGAGTTGGCTCGACCTTGAAGGCTTGTGCAATCGATGGGCGGCTCGGCATCGGGATCGAGTTGAATCCAGAGTTCGTAGAACTGTCTCGCAAACGGATCGCTACGGAGGTCCGCGACCTGTTCTCGACCGTGGATGGTCAGTGCATCCTTGAAGGTGACGCCCGTGACTATCTGCCAACGATTCCGGACGAGAGTGTGGATTTTGTCGTCACCAGCCCGCCTTATTGGTCGATCCTTAAGAAGGAGGACCACAAGGTGCGCCAAGAGCGCCTTGTGAAGGGGCTCGCCAAGGACTATGGAACGGATGCTCGCGACCTTGCCAAAATCGAGCGTTACGACGACTTCCTGCGTGAACTGACGAATATCTTCGGCGAGTGCACCCGTGTGCTTAAACGAGGGCGCTATATGGCCATCGTCGTCAGCGATTTCCGGGATAAGTCAAAATACATCATGTTCCACGCCGATTTGGCGCACGCGCTTGAGTCCCGCGGACTCGAAATGCGCGGCCTAAAAGTCCTGTATCAGCGTCACAAGAAGGTATTTCCCTACGGGTATCCATATTCCTACGTCCCCAACATTCACAACCAATACATCCTGATTTTGCAGAAACCGAAATGATGTCCGACTCACGCATCATTCATGGCGACTGCATTGAGGGCATGGCCGCCCTCAGCGCCGGATCATTTAACTTGATCATTGCTGACCCGCCCTATAACCTGAATAAGGACTTTGGACCGTGGAAGGAAACCGAGCGTAAGGCTGAGTGGAGGGATTGGATGCGGACGTGGCTTGAGGAAGCTGGCCGCCTACTTTCTGATGAGGGCAACATCTTCGTCTATGGCATCCACCATCACATGTGTTGGGTCCAGTGCATGATGCTGGAGATGGGTCTGATCTATCGCCGCCAGATCATTTGGCACTATGAGAACGGCTTTGCCGGATATGGCAAACGTACCCTCAATGCCACCTACTAGCCATTGTTGTGGTTCTCCAAGACGAACCACTACATCTACACGCCTATCCGCGAACCATACAAAAGTCAGGAACGCCTGAAACATAAGATAGTCAAGAATGGCAAGGTGTGGGAGCCCAATCCCGAGGGCCGTATGGCCGGGGACATCTGGTCATTTCCCACGCTTGCCGGCCGCCGCTT
>JAKCBU010000246.1 GCA_021839095.1 Pseudomonadota bacterium
AAGAGTTCTTGCAGGAGAATGATTTGCGCCCCTGCATCCGCCGCTCGCGTCACTTGGTGCAGGGCCTTGGCGATGTTGTCTGCCTCATTTGCTGTCACGGCCATTTGAATGGCTGCCACCTTTACCCGCATCTGCCACCTTTCCCGCCGCTTTCGGACGAATTCCGTTTACGGGATCTAAGATAAAGGCTCCTGCGTCTCAGCTCAATAAGGGGAGTGGCCTTTCCGCTCCGGGATAAGGGGAATCCCGGTACGGGGTCGTGTCAATGGGTGACACCGTGCCGGGGGTGCCGGAAGTGCAGCACATGGGTAGGTATCGGTGTAGCCGCCGCACTTTCCGGGTGGCCACACCAGCGATAGGCCTGAACAGAGGCCGCTGTGGCGGGGACGCAACGGTGGCAACTCCCCGTATCACAAGCGCTGGCGCAACCCCCGCGGGCAGCAGCCGCGAAGATCTGCTTCACCACGCCGCGGTGCTGCCAGTAGGCCAGCATATCCTCGACCAGTCCGGTAGAAAGGCGTAATTCGGCAGCAATCTGGCTGGCGGTTGCCATCTCTCGTTTGCGTAGGAGTTCTCGGACCGCGAACAAGGGATTCATATGGCGGCCCCCCGAAACAGCCCCGGCTTTGGGGATCGAGCACGCCGCCGTCCATGGATGCGCAGGCCAAGGACCAGCGCCGCAAAGGCGACCAATACCCCCGCAATACAGGCCGCGGAGGATGCCGGATGCTCGACAAAGGTGCCCGTCTGATAAATTACTGTGCTCGCACCCCAGGCGAGGCAGACGCCATAGCACAAGGAAAAGCCCATCCAGCCCCAGCCGACTTCGCGGCGAAGAGCGCCCATGGTGCTGGCACAGGGCACATAGAGCAGAACGAAGACCAAATAGGCAAAGGCCGAGAGCGTCGTGAAGCCCGATGCGATCGCTCGGAGGGTGGCGCGTTCCGCGCCCGAGGACTGTTCGATTGCGGAAACCGACCCCATGGCTGACAGTCCCAAGGGATCGTTCAGCGTGGTGACAAAGGTCAGGGCATTGACGGGGATGGTGTTCACGGCACTCCAGAGCTGCCCGGCAATGTCGGGATCACGGTAGTTGGCCATCAGGTCGGCCGCATTCTGCCGTTGATAAATGCCATTGAGCGTGCCGATCACAATCTCCTTGGCGGCGGCTCCGGCAATCAGGCCGGAAACGGCGGGCCAATTATCCGCACGAATCCCCATGGGTTCAAAAATCGGGACCAGGGCGCGACTGCCCTGGGCGAGCAGGGAGTGGTTTATGTCGGTATTTTGTAAACCGCGGTCCGTCCAGCCGACGCCGGGGAGGATGAAAAGCACTACGCCGATGGCGGCAATGACCCGCCCTACCCGGAAGAGGAAGACTTTCAGGCGCTGCCAGCTCTGCAGTAACACGCTCCGCACGCTGGGCAGACGGTAGGGTGGCAGTTCCATGACGAAAGGCAATGCTTCGCCAGGGAGGGCGGTTTTACCGAGCAGCCAGGCGGTCAGCAGGGCGACGATGATACCCAAGACATAGAGCGCGAAGACCACTTGGCCACCATTGCTGCGAAAAAATACCACCGCAAAGGCCATATAGATGGTCAGGCGCGCGGAACAGGACATGAAGGGCTGCATCAGCACGGTCAGGAGGCGCCCACGCGGATCTTCAATGATGCGCGAGCCCATGATGGCCGGCACATTGCAGCCGAAGCCGATGATCATGGGGACCAGGGCGTTGCCGGGCAATCCCAGACGGCGCATCAGACGATCCATGGCATAGGCGGCCCGGGCCATGTAACCCGAATCGTCGAGGAAGGCCAGGAACAGGAAGGTCAGACCGATAGGTGGAATAAAGGAGATCACGAGATTCAATCCACCACCTGCGCCACCCGCGACCATGGAGACCAACCAGGGAGGCAGCCCCGCCTCCAGCAGTACATGACCAACCCCGTGGATCAGCAGGGCGGCCGAGGCTTGATCGAAGAAATCCAGAAAAATATTGCCGCCGCTGAAACTGACGACAAAGATCAGATAGAGTGCCAACAAGAAGACAGGTACACCCAACCAGTCGTTGAGGACCACGTGGTCCAGCAGATCGGTAACCCGTTGGCGAATGCCTGCGCGTCCATTGTGCCGTAACGCGCTGGCGGCGGCCTCTCGCGCCCAGTCAAAACGCCGGTCCATGATCAGATCCGCAGGCACCTCACCGCCGTTCCTCTCCATGTCGGTGGTGACCTGATGTAAAACCTGCTTTATGGTAGCGTCTACCGGATCGACATGGCCCTCAAGCAGGCGCAACGCCGCGCAGCGTCGATACCCGGGATTGCTGCCGGGCATCGACGCTGCCAAGGCGTCGAGGGCGCATTCCAGCAGTGGGCCATAGGTGGGTGGGGTCCCGCGGGGCGGAGTCCCGAGGGCCTGTGCCAAAGTTTCCAGTAGGTCACGGCGTCCTTTGCCTGTGCGGGCCACCATGGGCACTACCGGCAGGCCCAGGCTGTGTGACAGCGCCGTCGTGAGCACGTCGAGCCCCCGGGCCTCCGCCTCATCGACCATGTTCAGGACCAGAATCATCGGGCGCCCCGTTTCCAGCAGTTCCGCGGTCAGGACTAAATGCCGTTCCAGATTCGAGGCATCGACGATGTTGACGATCAGATCAACCCGCCCGTTGAGCAAGAAATCGCGCGCCACGGTCTGGTCTTCGCCGCCTCCCCCCAGCAGGCTGTAAATGCCGGGCAGATCCATTACCGAGACTTTACGCGCCCTCAGCTGCGTACTGCCGCTGCGTTGTTCGACGGTGACGCCAGGCCAGTTGCCCACATGCTGATGTGCGCCCGTCAGCAGATTGAACAGTGTGGTCTTGCCGCAGTTCGGGTTTCCAGCCAGAGCGATGACGGGTATGTCTTCTGCGGACTGGATCTCTCGATGTTCTGTGTGGCATGCGCTCATGATGGTTCTCCCGTACCGTGGGGGTCGATCCCCAGCCGTTCCACTTCAATATGTTGGATCACGTCCCAACCCAGCGCGATACGCGCCCCACCTACCTGCAATATGGCCCCCCGCTTGCCCGGGCCATGGACTACGCGGATGCCGATGCCCCGGCGGATGCCGAGCATGGCCAAGCGTTGCAGCATGCCCCTATCTCCTGTGAGGTTGCATACTCTAGCGCCGTCGTCTTGTCTCAGGTCGACGACGGACAAGATGCCGGGAGGATGATTTGCTGGTTCATGCATGGCGATTCGTTCCATAGGGGTTCTCGACGGGTTCA
>JAKCBU010000247.1 GCA_021839095.1 Pseudomonadota bacterium
GGTTTCACTTCGCTTGTGGCGCTTTCCTTTGATATAGTGCGCGCTGTCCCTGTCGGCTGCGATAGGTCGGCCTAGCTATTGAGGAGCCCAGTGCATGTCCAAAAGTCATCTTTTCACCTCTGAATCCGTTTCCGAAGGTCATCCCGATAAAGTCGCGGATCAGATTTCCGATGCCATCCTCGACGCGATTCTGGCTCAGGACCCCCGCGGTCGCGTGGCAGCCGAGACGCTGATTACTACCGGTCTGATCGTGCTAGCGGGTGAAATTACCACCAAAGCGGTGGTGGATTATGCGGATGTGGCGCGCCAGACCGTGCGCCGGATCGGTTATAACTCCTCGGACATGGGTTTTGACTGGGCCTCCTGCGCGGTGGTGCAGACCTTGGACAAGCAATCCCCTGATATCGCTCAAGGCGTGGACGAAGGTGCCGGCCTTGACCTCGATCAGGGCGCTGGTGACCAAGGCCTGATGTTCGGCTTTGCCTGTGACGAGACGGACGTGCTGATGCCGACGCCCATCTATTTTGCCCACCGCCTGACCGAGCGGCAGGCGATGGTGCGCAAAGATGGTCGCCTGCCCTGGCTGCGTCCTGACGCCAAGAGTCAGGTGACGGTACGCTATGAGGATGGTCGCCCAGTCGCCATTGATACCGTGGTGCTTTCCACCCAGCATGGCCCCGATATCAGCCATGCAGATCTCGTCGAAGCCGTGCGCGAGGAAATCATCAAGCCCGTCCTGCCCCCTGAGATGATCCATAAGGGTACCAAATACCTCATCAATCCCACTGGCCGTTTTGTGATCGGCGGGCCCGTGGGTGACTGTGGTTTGACCGGGCGCAAAATCATTGTGGACACTTACGGCGGTCAGGGTAGTCACGGCGGCGGTGCGTTCTCCGGCAAGGACCCCTCCAAGGTGGACCGTTCTTCCTCCTACGCCGGACGCTATGTGGCAAAGAACATCGTGGCCGCAGGCCTCGCCAGGCGTTGCGAAGTGCAGGTGGCCTACGCCATCGGCGTCTCGCGGCCAGTGAGCCTGATGGTGGACACTTTTGGTACTGGCGTGATCGATGATGACCGGATTGCCGCCCTGGTACATGAGCACTTTGACTTGCGCCCCAAAGGCATCATCCAGATGCTCGACCTGTTGCGGCCTATCTATGCCAAAACGGCTGCCTATGGTCACTTCGGTCGCGAAGAGCCTGAGTTCACTTGGGAGCGGACCGACAAGGCCGCCGTCTTGCGTGACGCAGCCGGACTACGGTAAAAATGCCTTGGCGGGGAGTTATCCCCGCTGGAAGATCGGGTCGAGGGGCGCTGCAGTCGTCATGCCTCCTGCGCTGATCCGGCCGGATGATTCCCCGGCCGGGAAGGCGGCGGGGTGACGATCAGGCTCGGCCTATGCTTCCCATCTGTGAAACTGCGCTCGCTTTCATGCTCAAGGAATGACTTACATGAATGCTGTGCTCAAAAATTCTGCTGATTACAAAGTCGCCGATATTTCCCTCGCTGCCTGGGGACGTAAAGAAATCCGCATTGCCGAAACAGAAATGCCGGCACTGATGACCATTCGCCGCAAATACCAGGCGCAACAGCCCCTCAAGGGTGCGCGTATCGCTGGCTGCATCCACATGACCATCCAGACTGCGGTGCTCATCGAAACGCTGGTGGCGCTCGGCGCGGAAGTGCGTTGGTCCTCCTGCAACATTTTCTCCACCCAGGATCAGGCGGCGGCGGCCATCGCGGCGGCGGGCATCCCGGTTTTTGCCTGGAAAGGTGAGACGGAAGATGAATATTGGTGGTGTGTCGAACAGACCATTGCCGGACCTGACGGCTGGCGCCCGAACATGCTGCTGGATGACGGCGGTGACCTCACCGGCCTGCTGCACCAGAAATATCCGGAACTGCTGGCCGGCGTCCACGGCGTCTCCGAGGAAACCACCACCGGTGTGCATCGCCTCTGGGAAATGGCCCGGGAAGGCAGCCTGAAAATCCCCGCCATCAACGTCAACGACTCTGTGACCAAGAGCAAGAACGACAACAAGTATGGTTGCCGCCATTCTCTGAGTGATGCCATCAAGCGGGCCACCGATCATCTGCTCTCCGGTAAGCGCGCCCTGGTGCTGGGTTATGGCGACGTGGGCAAGGGTTCGGCGGCCTCCCTGCGTCAGGAAGGGATGATCGTCCGCGTCACCGAGGTGGATCCCATCTGTGCCATGCAGGCCTGCATGGATGGTTACGAAGTCGTGTCGCCCTATAAGAACGGCATCAACGACGGCACGGATGCCTGCATCGATCGCGGCCTGCTCGGCCAGATAGATTTGCTGGTGACCGCGACCGGCAACTTCAACGTCTGTGACGCCGACATGCTCAAGGCTCTCAAGAAGGGCGCGGTGGTCTGTAACATCGGCCATTTCGATAACGAAATCGATACCGCTTTCATGCGTAAAACCTGGGCCTGGGACGAAGTGAAGGCGCAGGTTCACAAAGTCTATCGGGATATGGGTGCCGGCAAGTCCTTTGATCCCGATAGTGATGATTACCTGATCCTGCTTTCTGAGGGGCGTCTGGTGAACCTGGGCAACGCGACGGGTCACCCCAGCAGAATCATGGATGGTTCTTTCGCCAACCAGGTGCTGGCGCAGATTCATCTGTACGGCGAACGTTTTGCCGATCTGCCTGCCGCGGAGAAGGCCGGTCATGTCTCCGTTACCGTCCTGCCCAAGGCGCTGGATGAAGAGGTGGCCCGCTATATGGTGGAAGGCTTCGCGGGGGTGTTGACCCGTCTGACCGACGCGCAGTCCAGGTACCTCGGCGTGTCTGCCGATGGTCCCTTCAAAGCGGATGCGTACCGCTACTGATGGCGCATTCCGTCGAGTTCTTTCCCCCCAAAAATGCCGCGGGTGAGGAACGTCTGCGGGAGGCGATAACCGCGCTTCTTCCCTTGGGTCCCGAGTATGCTTCGGTGACCTTCGGGGCGGGCGGGTCCACCCGTGAACGTACTTTTGCGACGGTAGCCATGATTCGTCAGGATTATGGTCTGGAGGCGGTGCCGCATCTCTCATGCATTGGATCTACGGAAGCCGGGATCCGGGAGATTCTCGAAGATTACCGAAAGCAGGGCATACGCCGTATCGTGGCCCTGCGCGGTGATTTGCCAGAAGGCATGGAGAATCCCGGCCACTTTCAGCACGCTGCGGATCTGGTTGCATTTATCCGTCACTTCGGGGGCTTCGAGGTGTATGTGGCAGGCTAGATCGGA
>JAKCBU010000248.1 GCA_021839095.1 Pseudomonadota bacterium
ATTTTCGCCGAGGCGGCGGTGAGTGACCTCCACGTCGGACATCTGCTCACCGCGCAACGGCGCGCGCGGGCGGGGCTCGGTCTTGCCGGAGCGGTCAGGAATCGCACCGATGTCTGGATCCGCCACTGGTACCTGCGCCAGCAGGGTCAGGACTACGCGGCGCGCATCCGCGGCAAGGACCTTCGCTACCGGTTGCGCTTCACGCCCACGCAGCCCGCCATGCTGGAAGGTCCCCGAGGCGTCAGCCAGAAAGGGCCCGATCCGCAAAATGCGAGTTACTACTACAGCATTCCCCATTTGCGGGTCAGCGGGTCGGTGGACATCAAAGGCCAACATGCCCAGGTCAGCGGGTCGGCGTGGCTGGACCACGAGTGGTCGGCCGCCTATTTGCCCAAAGCGGCCGTCGGCTGGGACTGGATGGGCGTCAATCTGGACGATGGCGGTGCCCTCATGGTCTTCATGATGCGCCGCGCCGATGGCACGCCTCTTTGGCTGGCCGCCACTCAGCGCGATGCGCGGGGTCAGGTACGCTACATTCCGGCCAAAGATATCCACATGCATCCCGAGGGTTGGTGGCGCTCACCACAAACCGGCATACGCTACCCCGTGCGTTGGCGGGTACGGGTGGGAAACTTGCGCCTTGCCATCGTCCCGCGGATGGACGATCAGGAATTCGATGCCCGCCGCAGCAGCGGCACCCTCTATTGGGAAGGTGCGATACGCGCCGTGGCGGGCAAGCGGACCGTAGGGAAGGGTTATCTGGAACTCACCGGTTATGGCGGGCGCCTCACCCTGGGTCCATAGGGCTTCACCAGCACGTCCCGCAACTGGAGCAATGACACCCGCGTTGCTACACTGGGAGCATGCCCAACCCAACCTCCTGTCTGCTGCTGCAACGACAGTTTCTGGAACACTTTACCGGACGCGCCATCATCGTGCATCGCGGCTTCCCGGGAACATTCCTCCGTGAACTGCTGGAACAACCGGGCGGCGGCGGGCATTTCCGCATGGATGCCCGCATCGCGGAAAGCGTGCCGCCCACCCCCATCGAGTGGGTGGTGCATCGCTTTGTGCTTCCGCTCTCCCTGCCTTTGCCTATACTCATCCAAGTGGATGCCGACGCGCTCTACCTGCGGCATCTCATGCAGGGCGACCATGTCGGGCACCCCAGCGAAATCCTCTGGATGCTGGACTCCATCCGCGAACGCTATCATGCCCGCCTCGATCGACAACAAGGCCATTACCCGGTCACCATGGGCATGCCCGTGCAGGACAACCGCATCGATTATGATTCCCACAACGACTGACCCCCTCGACGATCAGGCATTGCTGCGCTATGCCCGGCAAATTCTGCTGCCGGAAATAGACATCGCCGGACAACGGGCCCTGGCTGCAAGCCGGGTGCTGATCCTCGGAATGGGTGGGCTGGGCTGCCCGGCGGCCCAGTATCTGGCAAGTGCGGGGGTGGGTATGCTGACCCTCTGCGATGGCGATCGGGTGGAGATCAGCAACCTGCAACGCCAAACGCTCTACAGCGAAGCCGATCTGGGGCGGCCCAAGGCACTGGCGGCGCGTGACCGGCTGCGCGCCATGAATAGTCAGATCCAAGTCAATGCCTGGGCGGAGATGGCCCAGCCCGAATCGCTGACCATCGCGCTGGACGCTCACGATCTGGTGCTGGACTGCACCGACAACTTCAGTAGCCGCCACCAGATCAACCGGGCCTGCCGCAGTGCCGGCAAGCCCCTTATCAGTGCGGCAGCCATCCGCTGGGAAGGTCAGATCGCCGTCTTCGATTTTCGCTCGCCCGGGGTCGCCTGCTACACCTGTCTCTACCCCGACGGCATGGAGGACACCGAAGACAGTTGTACCCGTAGCGGCGTGCTCGGCCCCCTGCTGGGCGTGCTCGGCGGTATGCAAGCGGCGGAGGCGATCCGCCTGCTCTGTACCGGCGGATCGCCTCTGGCCGGGCAACTCCTGCTGGTGGATGCCCGCTACTGGCAGTGGCGACAGATCGCGCTGCGCCGTGATCCGGCTTGCAGCGTCTGCGCATGAGCCGTCTGAAGCTGCCGCGCACCCTCGCCAACGCCCTCCTCGGCGACCTGCAATCCGGCACCGGCACAGGGGTCGTAGGCGCGGCCTCCGGGGCGCCCAGATCCGTCTATCCTTGCGCGCCGGCGGACTTCGCAGCGACGCTCGCGGTGATACGGTCTCGGGGAGAGGCTCCCTTCGCCTGTTATGACCACGCGGCAGAGCCCGGCGCAGGGCCGGTCCCGGCGGAAATCCCCTACCAGATCCTGCTGGCCGCCGACACCAAAGGGGTGATCCTCCTGCGCGCCTTCCAGCGTTCGGAGGACGCCACCGCCTGGCGGGAGCTGGACATCGAGCTGGATCATGACTGACACACCGGAGATAACGGTCATGTCCTTCAACATTCAGGTGGGCATCGGCTCCAGCCGTGCCCGGCACATGGTCCTGCACGGCTGGAAATATGTGATGCCCCACGGTCAGAGTCTGCGTAACCTGGAGCGGATCGCCGATATCCTGCGGGAAGCCGATATCGTCGGGCTCAACGAAGTCGACGCCGGTTCGTTCCGCAGCCAGTACGTCAATCAGGCGGGCTTTCTCGCCGAACGCGCACATTTCGCCCACTGGGAGCAACAGCGCACCCGCGATTTCGGCGATTTTGCCCAGCACAGCAACAGCATCCTCTCCCACTGGCCCATTGCCCAAACCAACCGCCATGCCCTGCCCAGTTTCATGAAAGGGCGCGGGATGCTGGAAACCCATCTCGACGTCCACGGAAGACCCTTGACGGTCATCATTACCCACCTCGGCCTCAGCCGCCACGCGCGCTTCAGCCAGATACGCGACCTCGCGCAACGCCTGCGCGGCCGCCCCCATCTCATTCTGATGGGTGACTTCAACTGCACGGCACGCTCCCCGGAAATGCGCCTGCTCCTTACGGAGAGCGGTCTGCGGGCCCCTCCTTGGAGTCCGCCCACCTTTCCCAGCTGGTCACCACGCTTTTCCTTCGACCACATCCTGTGCAGCCCGGATCTGGAGCTGACGGCGATTGAAACGATCGGCGAACCCCTGTCCGATCACCTGGCCCTCAAGGCAAAACTGCGCTGGGGCGCGGCGATAATGGCACATGCAACGCCCCCTTGACCTCGAAGGGTACTCGCATATCGAACAGACCCATCACCAGATAGCCCTTGACCGCGTAAGGGAGCCCCGCCGCGGTGCGGGTGCT
>JAKCBU010000249.1 GCA_021839095.1 Pseudomonadota bacterium
GTTGCAGGGCATAGAGGCCGAGATACGTCAGGTTGGCGGCTTCGGGATGGCCAAAGACCCCGACGACCCCGCATTCATCATGGAAATGATCGTCATCCACGGCATGCTGCATCACATTGTCATTTTGCAAATTTTTGCGACTCCAAATAGGAGACGGCAGGTGCCGTCAACGATTGCGACCAGCGGTTCACCGGCTCCTGTGCCAGCCAGGAACTCTCCCACCAGGGGGACCGGGACAGGTCCGAAGCCTGCAGCAGAGTGACCACAATGGCAATCAGCACCAGTCCCCGCAAAAAACCGAAGAAAGCCCCCAAAAACCGGTCCGTCGCCCCGAAACCAATGCCGTATAATAGCTTACGAACGACAAAAGCGCATAGGGTCCCGACGATCAGGCAGGAAAAAAAAAGGAGGAGGGAGGCTGACAGCACCCGCCAGTCCACGGGGATCTGCGCAGGCAGCCGGGGCGCCAGCCAACTGCCGCCCCAGTTCCAGGCCACATAAAACCCACCGACCCATGCCGCCAGGGAAAAAAACTCGCGCACCATTCCGCGGAAAAGGCCCCAGAGTGCGGACAGCACCACCAGCCCCACCGTGGCGGCATCTATCCACAAGGTCATGACGGGTCACTCAACAGCCACGCCACCGGTAACTGTTTGACGAGATGAAAGGAGCCGAAGCAAAGCAGAATATCTCCGGTCGCCAGGGTCGTTCTTGACCGCTCCAGGGCCTGCTCCATGCTGGCTTCCGCCGATACCGCCGCTGCCCCCAGCCCCCAGAGGGTATCGCGGAGCTGCAGCATCGTCGCCGCACGCGGGGTATCGGTGATCTCCAGTACATGCCAGGCATCCACCCACTGCAGCAGTGGCGCGAGTGTCCCGGCGATATCCTTGTCGGCGAGCATGCCGACGACGGCGTGACATCGCCCGAAGCCCTTTCGCGCCGCCAGCAACGCCGCCAGTTGCCGCGCTGCCTGCGGGTTGTGGGCGACATCCACCAGCAGACCGGGGCCATCTTTACCCCAGGGCTGAAGCCATTGACAGCGGCCTGGCAATTGCGGCAGCCGCGTCCATGCGGAAACCGCCGCATCGGACACTGGTAATTTCTCCTGCAGCAGCGACACGGCCGCCAGCGCCAGCGCCAGATTGGCCCATTGTACGGCCCCCCCCCACAAAGGCGGGGGCACCTGTTTCCTGTGCCCGAATCCTGACCATTTCCCGCGCAGGGGATCAATATGAAAGTCCCGCCCCAACCGCTGTAGGGGTACGTCGGCGCGTACTGCCGCCTCCAGCACCGAAGCGCAGGGGTCTTCCGTATCCCCATAAAGGGCGGGCACCCCACGACGGAATATACCCGCCTTTTCATGGCCGATGGCTGCGCGATCGGGTCCCAGCCAGTCCTGATGGTCCAGATCCACGGTGGTTACGATACTGCAATCCGGGGTAAAGGCATTGACCGCATCCAGACGTCCCCCCAACCCGACCTCCAGAATCGCCACGTCGACCCTGGTGGCCAGCATCATCCGTACCGCAGCGAGGGTCGCGATCTCAAAATAGGTGAGCGGGATCTGTCGGACTGTGGCGGCGATTTCCGTGAGTTGCTGATGCCAGAGGGACTCTGGTGCAGAACGGCCATCCAGCCGCAGGCGTTCGGTAAACTGCCAGAGGTGTGGGCTGGTATAAGCGCCAACGCGATAGCCTGCCTGGCGATAGAAGGCCTCCAGATAAGCCACCGTGGAGCCCTTGCCATTGGTGCCTCCCACCAGCATCACCGGCATGGGCAAACGCGCGGGCATCTTCAGCGCCGCCAAAGCGGTCCGCATTCGCTCCAGACCCATGACGATTTGCTCGGGTGGCCCGGCCAGTTCAGCGACCCGGTCGCTAAGAGAATCCACCGCCAGTGCCACCGGCTACACCCGCTCCCGTGCGCCGCGCTTAATGAGGACTCGGGGCATGGGTCAGCATCCCCAGCATCTCGCTCAACACCGCGCGCATCTGGCGGCGATCGACGATCTGATCGATGGCGCCGTGCTCCAGCAAATATTCCGCGCGCTGAAAACCCTCCGGCAGCTTTTCACGGATGGTTTGCTCGATCACCCGCGGTCCGGCAAATCCGATCAGGGCCTTGGGCTCCGCAATCAGAATATCTCCCAGGGTGGCCAGACTGGCGGAGACACCGCCCATGGTCGGATCGGTGAGCACCGAGATGAAAGGCACCCCCGCCTTGGCCAGCCGCTCCACGGCGGCGGAAGTCTTGGCCATCTGCATCAGGGAAAATAGTCCTTCCTGCATCCGTGCCCCGCCGCTGGCACTGAAGCAGACCAGCGGACAGCGCTCGGTCAGCGCAGTCTCCGCCGCACGGGCAAAACGGGCGCCCACCACCGATCCCATGCTCCCGCCCATGAACTCGAAGGCAAAAGCGGCAACCACCACCGGGCGCCCTTCCAGGAGGCCGCGCATCACCACCAGGGCATCTTTCTCTCCGGACTTGGCCTGAGCTTCCTGCAGGCGTTCCTTATAGCGCTTCTGGTCCTTGAAGCGCAGGGGATCCACCGGGACGTATTCCTTCGCAATCTCCAGCCGGGGTTCTGCATCGAGGAAGAAATCCAGACGCTGCCGGGCGCTGATCCGCTGATGATGGCCGCAGTGGGGGCAAACGTAAAGATTTTCCTCCAGCTCCGTACGGTAGAGCACCACCTGACAAGTGGGGCACTTGGACCACAGGCCCTCCGGTACGGTGCGCTTGTTCTCGCTCACAACCGAGGCCTCTGCCGATGTTTTTTTGATTTTGGGTGGCAGTACCCGATCGAACCAGCTCATGCGCCTCTCCTTTCCGTACTCCGCACGGCCCGAACCAGCGGCTCGATAAAGCGGGTGGCCGCCGCAATGGCTTCCTGATCCGTCGCACACGCCGCCAGTTGATCGACCAGTGCACTGCCGACGACCACCGCGTCGGCCCCGGTCGCCACCCGCGCTACCGTCGCCGCATCGCGAATGCCAAAACCGATGGCCACGGGCAGGCCCAGTTGTTGGTGCAGGTGCTGTACCCGCTCCAGAACCTCCGCCCAGTCCGCCTGGGCTGCGCCGGTAATGCCGCGCAGAGATACATAATATACAAAACCACTGCCCATACTGCGGACGGTCGCCACGCGTTCCGGCCCGCTGGTCGGCGCCAGCAGGAAAATGGGATCGATACCCTGCTGGCGGAGAACGACGGCTTCACCGCGCCCCTCCTC
>JAKCBU010000250.1 GCA_021839095.1 Pseudomonadota bacterium
TTTGAGAACAGCACCCGGACCCGCAGCACTTTTGAACTGGCTGCCAAGCGCCTCTCGGCAGATGTGCTGAATATCGCCGTCAGCACCAGCAGCGCCAGCAAGGGCGAGTCCCTCACCGATATGGTTGATAATCTCATGGCCATGCAGGTGGATGGCTTCGTCATCCGCCACCCGGAGGCGGGTGCGGCCCATCTGGTGGCTCGTCATCTTGGTGACTCGGCGCTGGTGGTGAATGCCGGTGACGGTCAGCACGCGCATCCGACCCAGGCTTTGCTGGACGTGTTCACGATCCGCCGTCTGGGAGGTCCGATCGAGGACCGGGTGGTGGCTATTGTCGGGGATGTGTTCCATTCGCGGGTGGCGCGTTCGCAGATACATGCCCTGTCCATCCTCGGCTGCCCGGAAATTCGCGTCATCGGCCCGCGCACTCTGGTGCCGGAAGAACTTTCGGCGCTGGGGGTGCATGTCTACCACGATCTGCAGGCCGGTTTGCGCGGAGTGGATGTGATTTGCTCCCTGCGCCTGCAACGGGAGCGCATGGAGTCGCACCGGCTTCCCAGTCTGGATGAGTTTCACCGCCGGTTCGGGCTGACACCGGAGCGCTTGCAGTGGGCGGAGCCCGGCGCGCTGGTGCTGCATCCGGGTCCCATGAACCGGGGGGTGGAAATTGCCTCGGAAGTGGCCGACGGGGCCCAGGCAGTGATTCTCCAACAGGTGGCCCATGGTCTGGCGGTGCGGATGGCGGTACTCGCCATCCTCGCCGGCGCGGCGGGCGGAGTGTGAGGACCATGCACAGAATCATCCGCAATATTCGAGTCATGGACCCCGGCGACGGCTTTGACGCGGTCACCGATCTGACCATTGCAGAGGGCCGGATTGTCGCGCGGGGGCCGCTGCCTGCGGACTTCCAGGCCGAAGAAGTGCTGGATGGTACGGGCCTGGTCGCCTGCCCCGGATTTATCGAGACTTCTTTTCAGGGACGCACGCCCGGTCATGGCCGGGATGGCGACCTGGCCAGCGAATTGCGTGCGGCGGTGGCGGGAGGTGTGACGCAGGTTCTACTGCGCCCGGACACCCTGCCTGTTGCGGATACGCCTGCCGTTCTGCAGGAACAGCGTGCGGTGGCAGAGCAACTGGCCTTGGCCAGGGTACATCTGGCTGGCGCCCTTACTACCCAGCTTCAGGGCGTGGCGCTGACGGAGATGGCGGGCCTGGTGGAATCGGGCGCCATCGTCTTCAGTCAGGCGAAGAAGCCTGTAGCCAGTGCGGCTTTGTTGCGGCTGGCGCTGAGTTACGCGGCGGATTTGGGGCGGCCCGTTTTGCTCCATGGCGAAGAACCGGAACTGGCGGCTCATGGCGTGATGCACGAAGGCCGCCTGAGCGTCCGTTTGGGCCTGATTGGACGCCCGGCAGCGGCGGAGCAGGTCGGCGTCCAGCGGGATATCGCCATTGCGGCGCTCAGTGGCTGCCCCATCCATTTTCCGCATCTCAGTACTGCGGCGGCGGTTGCGGAAGTGGCTGCCGCTCGGCAACGGGGCGAGCCTGTGACCTGCGGAGTGAGTATCCACCACCTGCTGCTCACCGAACAGGACGTCGGATTTTTTAACCTGCATGCCAAGATCCTGCCGCCTCTGCGCCCTGCCGCAGATCGTGATGCCTTGCGCCACGCCCTGGTTGCGGGCGCGATAACCGCCATCAGTAGTGATCACTGTCCCTGGGGGGTAGACCGCGAAGGCATGACCTTTATCCAGGCGCCATTCGGCATCGCTGCGGTGGAATGGCTCCTGCCCCTGGCGCTGCGACTGGTAGATGAAGGAGTGATGAACCTGATGACAATCCTGCGCCTGCTCAGTATCGGCCCGGCCCAGGTTCTTGGTTTGGCTCCGCCGTCCCTGGCGGTCGGTGCCACCGCCGACCTCTGTATTTTCGACCCGGAGTCCCGTTTCACGGTGGAGCCAGCGCAGGGGTGGAGCCGGGGCCGGAATCTTCCGTATGGGCAATGGGAGTTGCGCGGGCAAGTGCGCTACACCCTGGTGGCGGGGCGGGTAATTTTTCGCAGATGAGGGGGCTAGCGCCTCTTGGGTGTCGCGGTATTTTTGTGGAACGCCCCGCACGAGAGGCGGATTTGCGGGCAGGCATCGGGTCTGCCTGCCACGCGCGCACCACCCCGTCATGGCGCCAGAAAAAACAGGGGAGCTTTTTCTGGCGCCGGTTTGCTAAACTGGGGCGGAAGAGAGGCCATTGCCTGGTGGTCGACGTGTCTTTGCTTTCTGGAAAGCTTCCAGCAAGCCATTTTCAAATGCCTTTTGCACCTGCCGAACTTGCTCCCAGCCTTCCGCGACGGGAGCCTTTAACAACGATGCGATAGCACCATGGACCTCCCGATGAAGCCCAAATAAGGGAGAGTCTTCAGCAAGACCCAGGCGCTGCATATGGTTATGCATGTCGCAACGGGCGGCATCCGCCAACTCATCGCTATTGATCAGGCTCGGATTGCTGAGGATCATTTTCTTCAAGGTTCCCTGGTCGCAGATCTGTTTGGCATAAAGTCCGAACAAGCTGGTCGGATGCTGTCGATGACAGGACGGATGCCGGGCTAGAAATTCCCGTAACTGCGCCATGGGCATGGGCTTGGCGATACCATAGCCTTGCAGTAGTTTAATATCCATGACCGAGACCGCATCCGCAATCTCATCTGTTTCGACCCCCTCCACCACCAGATCCACTCCCAGGCCGATGGCCAAATCCCGAACGGAAGCAAGAAAATACAAATCCTGGGGCCGATCCTCCAGGGAGCGGATAAATCCCTGATCCAGCTTGATCTCATCAATGGGCAAGTCCTTGAGGCGCAGCAGTGAGGAATACGCACTGCCCACATCATCCAGAGCGAGACGAACGCCCAGCTCTTTGACGCCGTGCAGAACGGACAGCGCAGCGTTATGCTCCAGGAAATTGCTGCCCTCCAGGATCTCCAGCGTGATCCGGGAAGGCGCGATGCTGCTGGCCCCAATAACGCCTGCCATGCATGGAACGAAGTGGTCATCGAAGGACTCCGGGGCTACGTTAACGGACACCCAGAGCGAGCATCCCAAGGCATCCATCTCGGCCAGATCTGCCAGCGCCTGGGTAAGCACCATCCTGCTGAGATAGGTGGTGTCCTCGGCAGTGATCAAAGGCAGAAACTCCGCCGGATAGAGTATCTGCCCGTCCTTGTCCCACAGCCGCGC
>JAKCBU010000251.1 GCA_021839095.1 Pseudomonadota bacterium
GCTTACCAACGGCGCTCCGAGGATGCCGGTATTGAGGAATTGCAGCCCGGCGAGGAAAAACAGCACGCCGGCAATCAACATGGGGCGCCCGGACAGCGCTGCTCCATAGCCAAACTTGTCAATAAAAAGATACAGCAGCATGACCGAACCGCTGCTCAGGAGGATCAATCCGATCACCCCGAAGAAATGCATGGGTCGCTGGCTGTAGCCCAGAAAAAACTTGACGAAGAGCAGATCCACCAGTACCCGGAAGGTACGGGTGATGCCATATTTGCTGTGCCCCGCCCGGCGCGGATGGTGCCGTACCGGCACCTCGACGATGCGATCCGTGTAAGTCAGAGTGGAAAGCCAGGCCGGAATAAAGCGATGCATTTCGCCATACAGGCGCACTCCCCGGATCACCGAGGCCCGGTAGGCTTTGAGGGTGCAGCCGTAATCGTGCAGATAAACCCCCGTGAGGTGGCGGATCAGATGATTGGCAATCCGCGACGGCATCCTGCGCAACAACAGACCGTCCTGCCGGTTTTTCCGCCAGCCGGCCACCACGTCCAGATTCCCCTCCAGCAGGCGCCGGGCCAGAGGCAGGATATCTTCCGGATCATTTTGCAGATCCGCATCCAGGGTCACGATCACCTCGCCCAAGGCGGCGTCGATCCCCGCCTGCATCGCCGCCGTCTGCCCAAAATTCCGTTGCAGATGGATGATTTTGAAACGCGCGCCGCGCGCCTCCGCCTCCCGGTCCAGCGCGGCGGCACTCCCGTCCCGGCTGCCGTCATCGACGATGATGACTTCGGCGTCGGCGTCTCCCAGGGCGTTGCTGAGGGCCGCACAAAGCGGCGAGACATTGTCGATCTCGTTGTAGAGCGGGATTACGACGGAAACCAGGGCCATTTAACGGTCCCAGTGACGGAGCAAAGCGCGGGTAGCGGCCGCAGGATCCTGTGCTTCGAGAATGCCGGAGAGCACCGCCACACCCCGTGCACCTGCCGCCAGCGCCTCCGGCACCCGTGCTGCCGTCATTCCGCCGAGCGCAATGAGGGGTAGAGAGGACTCAGCGGCCATCGCCGCGAAAACCCCGGGTCCCAGCGCCTCCGTACCCGGATGGCTGGAAGTGGGGAAAATCGGCGAGAGAAAGGCATAACGCGCGCCCAGGCGCGCCGCCTGTTGCAAGCCCGCAGCGTCATGACAGGATACCCCGAATGTCTCATTGGGTTTTACGCCCGCATCTGACTGCGCCTGGGTCAGGTGACGACCGGTCCTTGGCCAGTCGGGCAGGGGGTCGGGATGATTGAGGTAGACCTGCACGCCCCCCGCCAACGCCCCGGCGCATAGTGCCGCCAACACGTCAGCACTGGAGCCGTCAGGCACCGCTTTGCAGCGCAACACCAGCCAGCGCAGTCCGGCATCAAGGGCCGCTTCCAGCGCGCGCCGGAAATCAGGCAGGGGCAACCTGCCCGGATCCGCAATCAGGCAGAGGGGCGGCTGGGGAAGGGTCTCCGCCAACACGTCCGCAGTCAGACGGAGGTTCGCGGGGAGACACTCCAGCGCTGGGATCTCCCAGGGAAAAAGCCAGCGTACTTCCTGTCCCTCGCGGCCATGGGCCGTGCCCGTCCAGTGCCGCACCCGGTAGAAATGCAGGCGCACCGTCCGTTCCGGATAGGTATATTCCAGCACCCGGAAGGGTTCCGGCGCGGTTACCATAACCCCCAACTCTTCCCAGAGCTCCCGGACCAGCGCCTGTTCCGGCGTTTCGCCCGGATCGACCTTGCCGCCGGGAAACTCCCAGAACCCCGGCCAGGGCTTGCCCTCCGGGCGCAGTGCAACCAGCAGGCGCCCGAAGGCGTCTTCAATGATTCCAGTTGCGACGGGAACGGTGGGCATCAGCTACGATAATCGGCGTTGATACGCACATAGTCATAGGACAAGTCGCAGGTCCAGATTTGCGCTTCGGCGCCCCCCCTGCCCAGATCAACACGCACCGGGATTTCCTCCTGAGCCATTACCGCCTGTCCCGCCGCCTCGCTGTAACCAGGGTCGCGGGCACCATCCCGCACGATGCGCGTATCACCCAGCCAGACCTGCACGCCCGCCACATCCAGGTCGTCGACGCCGGCTGAACCAATGGCCGCCAGCAAGCGCCCCCAGTTCGGGTCAGAGGCAAAGAACGCCGTCTTGATCAAGGGGCTATGGGCCATGCGGTAAGCCACCCGCAAGCACTCCGCCTCATCACACCCGCCCGAAATACGGATCGGAATGAACTTGGTCGCCCCCTCGCCGTCGCGCACAACCGCCTGTGCCAGCCATTGTGCGACGAGCGTGATCGTGTCTCTCAGTTTCCCGTAGCGGGGATCTATCGCCTTCGTGACGGGCGGTAGCGCCGCGCGTCCCGTCGCCATCAGGACGCAGGCATCGTTGGTGGAGGTATCGCCGTCCACCGTGATGCGGTTGAAGGACTGCGCCACGGCCTCCTGCAGGCACTGCTGCAAGGCCGCCCCATGCAGCGGGGCATCGGTAGCGATGTAGGCCAGCATCGTGGCCATATCGGGGCGGATCATCCCCGACCCTTTGGCCATGCCGGTCACCGTGATCCTAACGCCGTCCATCTCGATCTGCCGGGAACAGCACTTGGCGATGGTGTCGGTGGTCATGATCGCCGCCGCAGCAGCCTCCCATTGGTCCTCGGCGAGTCCGACAACGCAGGTCGGCAGGACTGCGGCGATTTTTTCCGCCAGCGCCACAGGCTCACCGATCACCCCGGTGGAGAAGGGCAGCACCGCTCCGGGCGCGCAGCCCAACTGCTCGGCCACTTCCCGGCAACTCGCCTCTGCCGCCCGCAAACCATTTGCACCCGTACCGGCATTGGCATTGCCCGTATTGATCACCAGCGCCCGCACGCCGGGCCCTTCCGCGAGATGATGCCGCGCCACCAGTACGGGCGCGGCGCAAAAGCGGTTGCGGGTAAAAACGGCCGCCACCTGGGACCCCTCGGCGAGATGAATCAGGGTCAGATCACGACGACCCACATAACGAATACCCGCCTCCGCCACGCTCAGGCGAACCCCCGCTACGGGCAGGATATTCCGGGGAGGATCAAGACCGACGGCCATACGCTTTCCTTATTGCAGGCGCCCGTGACAATGCTTGTACTTTTTGCCGGAACCGCAAGGGCACGGCTGATTCCGTCCCACCTTGTCGTCACTGATCGCGGGGCTGTGACC
>JAKCBU010000252.1 GCA_021839095.1 Pseudomonadota bacterium
AGCTTTACCTGACGCCCATGCATGCCGCGCAGAAAAAGGTCGAGCGCGGAATTAAGAATATCCGCCAAGGCTTACAGACCGTTCGCCAGACTGCGGAGCGGTTGCTGGGGCAACAGCCATGGGACCTCCTCGTGCGCTACATCGTGGCCCAAATTACCCAATCACCGTGGTTACCAGATGGGGCGATTCCTGCTCTGGCTGAGCCGTAACTGCTTTTTTTTAGGTTGATCGGTCTGTATTCCGGCGCCAGGCTGAACGAGATCGGCCAACTCACCCTATCCCACATATCACTCGATCCCGTGCCCCATTTCCGTATTCTGCACGCGAAAAATCAGTCCAGTACCCAGGACGTGCCGATACATCCCAAACTGATTGAACTAGGTTTTCTAGACTATGTCGAAGCCATCCGAAACGCTGGACATATCACCCTTTGGCCCTTCCTGCGTAGCCGGGGAAAGATCAACGAAGCCATGTTGGTGGTAAATGCGGGCGATCCCGACCGTGAAGGTTAGCTCATCATTGACGAAATCCTGGAGTATTGCGGGTACAAAGGCCCAGTACAGGAGTTACGCAGTACAGATGAGGACGTTTCCGGCGGATTCCATCGGGGCCAGCAGGCTTATCTTCCTGCATCAAAGGCCGGATATAAGACTGCAACCCGATCTCAACATGCCAGACATCAAAATCATCTTGCACACCTGGAGGCAGCCATATAAGGACTGCCGCCATGAGCTCGGTAATACATTGCTGTTTCCGCGCCCGATCTGTTGCCACAGGGCGCAGAGGTCCAGATCGCCGGCTTCCACCAGGCACTCTATCGTCGAGCGCGTCGTCCGCCATCACGGTTGGGGCGCGTAAAATCGTCCTTAAGCATGAGGGGGATCCCTCCGCCGCTTCGGAAAGAACCGATTGGGCAGTATGGGTCCGTTCACGAGCCGGCTTCCGCCGGAACCAGCAGGGCGATGGGAAAGTAAGCCAACGTCTGGGCGAGAGAAAGGCGAGGCTTGTCTCCGGCGGCATCGGGACGCACCATCTCTCCCGTGAACACGTTTTTCCATGTCCCGGCCAGGTCGGGGATCTCCACCGCCGTATCGGTCCATACCGGCTCGCCCAGCGGCAGGCGCGTTTCATCGCCGAGCAGGGTGGCGAACCAGCGGGTGGCGATGGTGATTACGGTGCGCCCGTTCGCCTGGCGTGCACAGGCCACGACGTGGTCGGCCCGGGCGCCATTGGCGGCAAGGGGCAGGTAGGTGCCGCCGGCAAACACCTCCGGGAACCGGCGCCGGGCATCCAGGGCACGCCAAGTGACGAAGAGCTTTGCACGGCCGTCTTCCAGATGGTCCAGCAGGTCCCGGGCGGGGGCCGGATTGGCCTGCCCACGGGCGGCACCCGCCAGCCGGTGCAGCAGGTCGCGGCGGCGGCGGTAATCCACCGGGCGGCGGTTGTCCGGGTCCACGAGGCTGAAATCCCACAGTTCGCTCCCCTGGTAGATGTCGGGTATGCCCGGCGCCGTAAGCTTCAGCAGTTGCTGCGACAGCGCATTCCATAGCCCGAAGCGGGCGACCCGCGCCTGGAACGGGAGAAAATCGGCGAGGAAGGGATTGCGGCCGGTGCGATCGAGCATGGCCATGACGAAGTAATCCAGTGCTTCTTCATAGGCGACGTTGGGGTTCAGCCAGGAAGTGTGGGTCTTGGCTTCCTTCACCGCCTTGAGCATATAACGCAGGACCCGTTCACGGAAATCGTCGAAGGCGCGCTCGCCGGGAGGGTCAAGGGGCCAGACGCCGAGCAGGGTCTGGTAGAACAGGTACTCGTCGTTGCGGTCCGGTGCCGGAATACCGTCCACCATGCGCTTGTGCCGGCGGGCGAAGCGTGTCCACCGCCCCACCCCCCTCCGCCACTCGTCGCCAAGTTCGGAAAGGACGTCGATACGGGCCCGTACATCCTCGCTGCGTTTGGTGTCGTGGGTGGAGGTCGCCAGCATGGCGTACGGCCATTTTTGGGCCCGTTCCTGGTTGCCGCGATGAAAGGCGGCTGAGGTAGTCCCGAAACGCCGCGGGTCACCACCAACCTCGTTCAGGGACACTAGGCGATGGTATCGGTAGAAGGCTGTGTCCTCCTGGGCCTTGGCCATGACCGGGGCGGTGTATTGCTGGAGTTTCATGGCGAAACGGGCCGCCGGCTCGCGCCGCGCGGCTTCCTGCGCGCACGTTTCCTCCAGCAGGAGACGGCGGATGAAATCAAAGATGCTCACATCCCCTGGGCTGCGTTTCTTCGCCTGTGCCACCGCCGCCTCCACATAACGGCGGTCGTCTTCGGAAACCCGGTTATCAGCGATGTAGGTGCGGTACACCGGAAAGCAGGCCACGAGCATGGCCAGGGCGCCGCGACATCCGTTCAGGGTGAAGTCGCGGGTGTGCCGGTCGCTTTGGGCGACGCCGTAGAGCATATCGGCGAGCATGGCGAGCTCCGAGGAGAGCTGCGCCTCCATGACCAGTTGTTTGCATTGAAAGAGTATTTCGCCGAAATCGCAGCGCTGTCCGATGAAGCGGGCATAAACGCGATCCAGGTCCCGCTGCGCCGCCGGGTTGACGAAAAGGTCGTTGACCGCGTTGACGAAGTCGTAGCCAGTCGTCCCTTCCACCGGCCAGTCGTCCACCAGCCGTTCCGGACCCGTCAGGATCTTTTCCGCCACGAGATAGAAATCGGGACCCGTGCCACCGCCCGATGGATCGGCGGACCCCGCCAGCGCCGACCGGATCTCCGTCCGGAGCCGCGCGAAATAGCCGGGCGGGTCGTACAGACCGTCGGCATGGTCGATGCGCAGGCCGGCCAGCTTGCCCTCCGCCACCAGTTGGAGCACCAGGCGGTGGGTCTCGGCGAACACCTCGGGCCGCTCCATCCGCAGGCCGGCGAGGTCGTTGATATCGAAAAAGCGGCGATAATTGATCTCGTCCGCAGCGACCCGCCAATAAGCAAGGCGGTAGGCCTGCCCTTCCAGGACCTCGTGCAGCCGGTCGAAGGTGGCCGGCTCGCCCGGCTCACCATTCAGGGATGCCACGTTCTCCTCAATGAAGGCCCCGATCCGTGGTTCGGCGGCGCACAACTCCGCCAGATGGTGCTTGTGGACCTCCTTGTCGCGGCGCCGCTCCTCCAGTTTGGCGGCCGCCGTCTCTCGGCGCGCGGGGAGATGGCTGAAGGTGGTGCTGAGGCT
>JAKCBU010000253.1 GCA_021839095.1 Pseudomonadota bacterium
AAGGCCACACCTGCTGGGACTGGGTCGCCAGTCCCTCGCTAGATTATTGCGTACCTGGGGAGAGTCCCCCTTTCGTGCCAACCAGATTTTGCAATGGCTGCATACCCGTCAGGTGACGGATTTCGCGGCCATGACCAACATCAGTAAAGCCCTTCGCGCTCGCCTCGCCACAGAAACCCGCATCGACGCGCCGGAAATTATCGCCGATCAGACAGCGGCGGACCGCACTCGCAAATGGCTGCTCCGGTTGCCCGATGGCAATGCCATAGAAACTGTTTTCATTCCTGGAGAAGATCGTGGTACGCTGTGCATCTCCTCGCAGGTAGGCTGTTCTCTGGCCTGCAGTTTCTGCGCTACTGGTGCGCAGGGGCTTAGCCGCAACCTCGAAACCCACGAAATTATCGCGCAGGTGCGGGTGGCGCGCGATTTTTTGGGCCTGGACGCGATCACCAATATCGTTTTCATGGGCATGGGCGAACCGATGCTCAATTTGCGCGAGGTATTGCCGGCGCTGGATTTGTTGCGCGACGATTATGCCTATGGCTTTGGCGCGCGACGCATTACCGTCAGCACCGCAGGTGTGGTGCCCGGTATGGATCGACTGGGTGCCGAAAGCCCGGTCAATCTCGCGATCAGTTTGCACGCCAGCCGTGATGAAATCCGCGACATTCTCGTGCCGGTAAACCGCCACTACCCGCTGGCGGAGCTACTCGCCGCCTGCCGCCGCTATCCTTTGCCGCCTCGGCGCCGCATCACCTTTGAATATGTGATGCTGGAGGGTGTCAACGACGCCGATTCCCATGCGCGGGAACTCCTCCGCCTGTTGCGAGACATCCCGGCCATGGTGAATTTGATTCCCTTCAATCCATTCCCCGGTTCAGATTATAAACGGTCGCCACAGGTGCGCATCGATGCTTTTCGCGATATCATTCTGCGCGGTGACATAATGACGGTTACGCGTCGACCACGTGGTGACGACATCGCCGCCGCGTGTGGTCAGTTGGCCGGACAGGTACGCGACGGCCGTCGCCGTATTCCCTTGGCAGTGCATTCATGAAAAGACTTCTGGGACTGGGGGCTGGTGTACTTCTGCTGAGTGGCTGTGGGCTTTTTGGTGGCAAAGGAGCAGGATTGACGCCCGATCAGCAAATGGCTGCGTATATCGCCCATGAACACAAGGCCAACGCTTCCGCTTCGGGCTTCAGGCCGACCCCCGCCAACAGCGATAAAGCCAAAGCCGGTATCTACACGTCCCTGGGGGCCGCTTATTTGCAGAATGGCCATCCCCGGCAGGCGATCCGGGAACTGCAATTGGCGATTGCCGCCAACAGCCGTTATGCCAATGCGTACAATGTCATGGGTCTGGCCTACGAACAGTTGCAGCAGCGTGATCTCGCCCGCAGCGCCTTTCGCCGGGCACTCTCCATAGATGCAAAAAACCCCGAGTATCTCAATAACTACGGCGCATTTCTCGTCAATTCCGGCAACTATGCCGAAGCGATTATCGAGCTGAAACGGGCCACGGCCGATCCGCTATACAGCACGCCGCAGTTCGCCTGGACCAACCTCGCACAGGCCTACGCAGGGCTCAAGAACTTGTCGGCGGCACGCGATGCCCTGAACCGGGCACTTTATCTGGTACCCAACTATCCGCCAGCCCTGCTGATGCTTGCCGAACTGGATTACAAGGACGGTAAAGCAGATGCCGCCTTCGCCCATTTGCAGGTAGTTCTGGCGCAGGAGCCGGATAATGCTGACGCGCTCTTGCTGGCAGGGCGGATTGCCGCCATGCAGGGGCGGATAACACAGGCACAGTCCCTTTGGCAGCGTTGTGTGACTGCTTCACCCTATTCCGCTGCAGGCAAGCAGGCGCAGCGACTGCTGCTGCAAAACGGTTGAGACGGTACGCCATGGATATGACAACAGAAAACGAAACTTCTCAGGACTTGCGGGCGGCAAGGGAGGCTCATGGCTGGAGTCTTCGCCAAGTCGCAGAGCGGTTGCATATCACCGAAGCTCAGGTAAGGGGTCTGGAAGAGGGTGATTATACTGCACTGCCCGGAGCCGCCTTCGCGCGTGGTTTTCTGAAGAATTACGCGCGGCTGCTGGAGTTGGATCCGGAACCGCTACTGAGGACGTATGATGCCTCCAATGAGGGGTCGGGGTTGCACCCGTCGGAAACGGTGTTGCCCGCCAGCGAAGGGCCGCTGTTGGATTACAGCCGACGCGTACTGATTTTTTCCGTATTGATCGTGATAGCCGTTATTGCGGTCGCATGGTGGGTCTGGAGTCATCATCAGGTGCAGGGCCTGCCTGCCACGGCGGTTTCGCCTATGGTAGCTGAACGTCCGGCGACTTCCACTAAGGTAGTTACCATGGCGCCCGCCGTGTCAGCCGCTGCCTCTGTGCCGGCAATCGGGAACCCGCCGGCGGCACCCGACCGGCCCATTGCGCCGGTTCCGGCAACCCGGTCTGCAGCCGTGGCGACGGGTTCTGGGCTGACGTTTCAGTTCAGGGCGGACTGCTGGGTGCAGGTCAAAGACTCCTTGGGGAAAACTCTGCTCGCAGTTTTGGGACATCGCGACGATGTCCTACGCGTCGATTCCGGTACTCCGCCATATAATGTCCTGGTAGGCAAGGCCAGCGCCGTCACCATCAGCTATGATGACAAGCCTGTGCCTCTGCCCGCCAACGCCTTGGGCGTGGCCAGACTGCAGATCGGCACCACGCCGGCCGTCGCAGGTATGCCCCACGGTGTCACCCACGCGGTAGCCGCCGCTCATGGTCAGGTGTCCCCCCCTGCGCTGCCGGTAGCCAGCATGACTTCACCACCTGTTGCGGTATCCGGTACCGCGGCCGTTTCCAGCGAGGCTTTCCATGCACCATGAATCTCCCATTCGGCGTCGAAAGACCCGGCAAATTCACGTTGGCAAGGTGGCGATCGGCGGCGATGCACCGATCAGCGTGCAAAGTATGACCAATACCGAGACCCGCGATATCGCAGCCACCGTCGCGCAAATCCGGCGCCTGGAGGCGGTAGGTGCCGACATCGTCCGGATCTCCGTACCCAGCATGGATGCTGCGGAGGCGTTCAAGACGATCCGCGCTCAGGTGGAAACCCCACTGGTCGCCGACATCCACTTCGATCACCGTATCGCTTTGCAGGTGATGGAAGATGGTGTCGATGGCCTGCGTATCAATAGATC
>JAKCBU010000254.1 GCA_021839095.1 Pseudomonadota bacterium
CGTCTTTGAGCACCATTCCCTGAGTAAGCAGACGGCGGAAGGGCTCATCGTGGGCGCCGTCGGCGGGCAGCAGGCCGACATCGCGGAGCAGGCGGTTGAAGAAGCGGGCATAGAGCAGATGTAGCACCGCGTGCTCCACGCCACCGACATACTGATCCACCGGCAGCCAGTCGGCGGCGCGCTGGTCGAGCATCTGCCCGGCATCGGGGCAGGCGAAACGGGCGTAATACCAGGAGCTCTCCACGAAGGTGTCCATGGTGTCGGTTTCACGCCGAGCTGCGGCGCCACATTGGGGGCAGGCCACCTGGGTGAACTCGGGGTCGTCCAGCAGCGGCGAACGCGGGTCTTTGAGCTGGTAGTGGGTTGGCAGAATCACCGGCAGATCCCGCTCCGGTACCGGCACGACGCCACAGTGGGGGCAGTGGATCATGGGGATAGGCGTGCCCCAGTAGCGCTGGCGGGAGATGCCCCAGTCGCGCAGACGGAAGTTGACCGTCTTCCGCCCCAGTCCCTTGGCGGCTACGTCCGCGGTGATGCGGCTCTTGGCCTCTTCATTGGCCAAGCCGTCGAAAGTCCCGGAGTTGAACAAGGTGCCGCTGCCGGTGTAGGCCTCCGTCATGGTTTCGCCGTCGGTGGCGACAGCCTCGGCCTGAATCACCGCGCGAATGGGCAGATCATATTTGCGCGCGAACTCAAAATCCCGCTGATCATGGGCGGGTACGCTCATGACCGCGCCTTCGCCATAACCCATGAGCACGAAATTGGCGGTCCAGACGGGCAGCTCCACGCCAGTAAGCGGATGCCGCACGTTCAGGCCGAGGGGATGTCCCTCCTTCTCCTGGGTTTCGATGCTGGCTTCGGAAACGGCGACATGGCGGCAGCGTTCGAGAAAAGCGGCAAGTTCGGCGCTATTTCCCGCCGCCTGAATGGCCAGAGGATGTTCCGGGGCCACCGCCAGATAGGTCGCCCCCATCAGGGTGTCGGGACGGGTGGTGAAAACCTTGATGACCCCGTCGCCAGCGACCAGCGGGAAATGAATCTCAGCGCCCTCGGAGCGACCGATCCAGTTGCGCTGCATGGTCAGCACCTGCTCCGGCCAGCCCTCGCCCAGGGTGTCGAGGCCGGTCAGCAGTTCTTCGGCGTAGGCGGTGATGCGTAGGAAGTACTGCACGATCTCCTTGCGCTCGACCGGAGCGCCGGAGCGCCAGCCACAGCCCTCCACCACTTGCTCATTGGCGAGGACGGTCTGGTCTACCGGGTCCCAGTTGACGGTGCTCAGCTTCTGATAGACCAGGCCCTTCTCCCAGAGCTTTACGAACAGCCACTGCTCCCAGCGATAGTAGTCCGGCGTGCAGGTAGCGAACTCCCGTGACCAGTCGTAAGACAGGCCCAGCCGCTGCAACTGCCCGCGCATGTGGGCGATGTTGTCCATGGTCCATTGCGCCGGTGCCAAACCATGCTTGAGGGCCGCATTCTCCGCGGGCAGACCGAAGGCATCCCAGCCCATGGGCTGCATGACTTCTTTCCCCAGCATCCGCTGATAGCGGGCGATGGCGTCGGCGATGCTGTAATTGCGCACATGCCCCATGTGCAATTGCCCCGAAGGGTAGGGGAACATGGCGAGGGCGTAAAATTTGTCTCCCGAGGGCGTCGCGGCGGCCTTGAAGGTCCGCTGATCCTGCCAGCGCTGCTGCACGGCGGCTTCGATCTCTTGGGGGGAGTAGGCGGGAGTTTCCATAAGTTTTTCTTGAACCGGATACCAAATGTGGCACAAAGGTTGCCATAGGCACGGGGGTGGCGCAATGGTCGACGGTCGCGTGCGGATGGTCAGCCAAGGTTTGCAGTGAAGTCGCTCGGTATGCATCCCGTGCAGGATGGGGATGGCGTTGATTTCATGAAGGTTGGAGATTGCGGCGAGGAATCCGCGGAGGGCTGAAGTGACCGGAGCAGTCTGTCCATGGACAGGGGTTTTTTGCGTTGGATGCGCTCATTGTGGTTACTTGTCGGTACCTACTTTACAAAAGGAGTTGATGAGGGTCTATTAACGGACGGGCTCTTGTTTGGAATCCATACGCATAAGGAGGCGCTGAGTGAGCAGGATATTAGTGCTGTATCACAGTTTATGGGGGCATGTAGAGCAAATGGCCGAGGCGGAAGCGGAGGGCGCCCGCTCCGTGAGTGGGGTTCAGGTGGATGTCCGGCGTGTCCCTGAGACCATGCCGGCTGAGACCCTGGCTGCGGTTCATGCCAAGACACACCAGGCGGCCCCGGAGGCCCACCCTGATGACCTTGCCAATTATGACGGCATCATTTTTGGCACTCCCACCCGTTTCGGTAATATGACTGGTCAGATGCGCAATTTTCTCGACCGCACCGGCAACCTCTGGCAGGAAGGCAGGTTGGTGGGCAAAGTCGGGAGTGTATTTGTGAGTACGGCCACCCAGCACGGCGGTCAGGAAACCACGCTGACTTCCTTTCATACCTTTCTTTTTCATCAGGGTATGTTGGTGGTTGGGGTTCCCTATAGCTGCACAGAGTTGATGAATATGGATGAGATCAGCGGCGGTACACCCTACGGTGCCAGCACCCTGTCCAAAGGTGACGGCAGCCGCCAGCCCTCCGCCAACGAATTGACCATCGCCCGCTTCCAGGGGCGGCATATCGCAGAAATCACCCGGAAACTATTCGGTTAACCCAGGAGGATATTTTATGTTTTCGCACAAAAATAAATCATGGTTTCTAGTTTGCGCGACTTTGATGCTGGGTGTGGCTGGAGGCGCCAGCGCTGCGCCAGCGCACTACATGCCCCTCAATGGTAATCCGGACGGGATCTATACCATCGATCCGCAGCATACCAACGTGTTGTTTACGATCGGTCATGTAGGGATTACCGAGTTTACCGGGCATTTCGACAAAATCTCCGGAACATACACCTTTGACAACTCGGCTCCACAAAAAGACCGGGTACGCATCGCCATCCCTGCCGCCAGTATCAATACCAACTTCGCGCTTCGCGACCAGCACCTGCGCAGCAAGGAGTTTTTTGATGTAAAGAAATATCCGGACATCACCTTCGTCAGCACCAAATATGCGCCCAATGGGGACAAGGCTGGAAATCTGTATGGCAACCTAACCATGCACGGTGTGACAAAGCCGGTCATGTTCAAGGTGCGTGAGATCGGTGCAGGCGAA
>JAKCBU010000255.1 GCA_021839095.1 Pseudomonadota bacterium
CCCGGGTGGCGGCGGCGCCGGGTCCGTACAGGTCTATACGGCCGCGCGCGGCCACCGGCGCCTCACCGTGCGGCCCGGTGAAAGTCTTTGGCAAATCGCCCAGCGCGCCGGGGTCGGCGTCTCCCAACTGGCCCGCGCCAACCACCTCACCGAACGAACCATTCTCCATCCCGGACAGGTGCTGAACGTCCCGGCACAAACCATGGTCGCCGCCATCGGCCACCGACAGGAGCGCGCCGCCAGCCGGGCGCGAACGACGACTTACGTGGTGCGTCCGGGCGACACGCTCTGGCAGATCGCCCAGCAGTTCCACGTCCAGCCCAACTCGCTGATTCAGTGGAATCGCCTGGCCTCCGCCAGCGAAATTCAACCGGGCTCACGCCTCACCATTTATACGCGCTGATCATTCTGTCATAGGAGTTTTTGCAATGGGTTTCATGGTAGGAAAAAAGGCGCTGATCGTCGGCGTGGCCAATGACCGCTCCATCTGCTGGGGCATCGCCCAGGCCATGCGTCGCCAGGGTGCGGAAGTGCTGCTCACCTATCAGGGCGAACGCACCAAAAGCCGGGTGGAGGAACTGGCCGCCCAGATCGGGGCGCCGGCGCCGCTGGAACTCGACCTGATGGATGAAGAGCAACTGGCCTCCGCCATGCGGAAGATCGGGGCGCTCTGGGGCAACGTCGACATCGGCGTTCACGGCGCCGCCTTCGCGCCCAAAGAGGAACTCAACGGCAGCTATCTGGACGCCACCACCCGCGAGGGCTTCCGCATCGCCCACGAGGTATCCTCTTACAGCTTCACCGCCATGGCCCGGGCCATGCGCCCGCTCATGCAGGGCCGACAGGGCGCCTTGCTGGCCCTCAGCTACCTCGGCGCCCAGCGCGCCATGACCAACTACAACGTGATGGGGCTCGCCAAGGCCAGTCTCGAAGCCAGCGTCCGTTATCTCGCCTACTCGCTGGGTGCGGACGGCATCCGCGTCAACGCCGTTTCCGCCGGCCCCATCCGCACCCTCGCGGCCAGCGGCATCAGTGATTTCCGCAAGATTCTGGAACACTATGCAGAACAAGCGCCCCTGCGCCGCAACGTGACCCAGGAAGAAGTCGGCAACGCCGCCGCCTTCCTCTGCTCCGACCTCGCCTCCGGCATCACTGGCGAGATCACCTACGTGGACGCCGGGTTCAACACCGTCGGCTTCTGAGCGTATCGGTCAACACGGCGCGCGCCTCACCCCATCGCGCGCCCCACCTCCGCAAGCATCTCCTCGAAACTCTTGGCAAAAGCGGCCAGACCTTCGGTCTGCAACTGCTCCGCCACGGCGCCGTCCATATCGATACCCAGGCTGGCCAGTCGCGCCATGGTCCGCTGCGCCTCGGCCCTGCCGTCTTCGACCCGGGCGACCAGGCTGCCGTGGTCACGAAGCCGGACCAGAGTGTCGTCGGGCAGGGTATTGATCGTTTCCGGCCCCATCAGCGGCTCGACATACAGCAGATCGGGGTAGGCCGGATTTTTGGTGCTGGTACTCGCCCAGAGCAGATACTGGGGCCGCCCGCCCGCAGCGCGCAGCGCCGCAAAGTGGTCACCGTGAAAAACGTCCTGATAGATGGCGTATGCCGACTTCGCCATCGCCACCGCCGCCTTGCCCCGCAGCGCCAGCGCCTCCGGCGTGCCGATGGCCTCCAGCTTTTGATCGACCAGCGTATCCACCCGCGACAGGAAGAGACTGGCGACCGCCTTCACCTTACGCGGATCACCACCGCCCGCCACCCACTGCGTCAAGCCCTTCTGATAGGCCGCCAACACCTCATGAACATGCTTCAGTCCGAACATCAGGGTCACATTGATCGACACCCCCTGACCGATGAGCGTTGCGAAGGCGCGGATACCGGCGGGCGTGGCCGGCACCTTGATCAGCAGGTTATCCCGCTGCACCAGCCCACGCAGCCGTAGCGCTTCGGCCACCGTGGCGGCCTCATCCTGCCCCAGCCGCGGCGACTCCTCCCAGCTCACCCAGCCGTCGTCGCCGTCCGTTTCCACATGCACCGCATGCAACAGGTCGCAGGCGTTGCGCAGATCCTCCACCACCAGACGCTCGTACAACTGTTCCGCGGAGTCCGCGGGCCGGGAAAGGTCGTCCCGATAGTAGGGGCTGGAGTGAATCGCCTTCTGAAAGATGCTGGGGTTGGACGTCACCCCGCTGATCCCGTCCTCGTCGATATAACGCCGCAGAATGTCGTCGTGGATGAGGGTGCGCGACAGATTATCCAGCCAGATGCTTTGCCCGATCTGTTTCCTGAGTGCCCGTAAATCCGTTGCCATGCTGGTTCTCCTGACGTGATTCCGCCGATATGCACGATACCCATCTGACCTTCAGTGTAGACCAGAGTCCGGCAAGGAGCACGCCAGCCGCTGTCCGGGGATTTGCTGGTCTCCAACTGGCGGACGCCCATCAAACGCTGATCCGAAACATTGCGACCATACGGGTTTCTCAAAACCTTTTTGATGATTTTCGGAGGATCCTGCCGACTGGGACGTGGCACAGCGTTATGGGTTCGGGTGAGCAGCGGCACTGACGATGCGTGGTTGTGTGTTGGGCATCGACAATCTGCGCGAGTAAGATTTCCCTTCTGATGGACAATATGGATAGAATGGGCCTTACATGTTTTATGGGAAACATACATGGATACCCATCACTACAACGTTCATGTAGACCAGCGCGGGCGCCTGGTGCTACCCGTCAGCGTTCGTCGCCAGTTGGGCATCGAACCGGGAAGTGCATTGATCCTGACGGTGCAGGAGGATGGGATGCTGCGCTTGATCAGCCCTGGAGAAGCGGCCCGCAGAGGCCGCGGCCTATTACGCGAATTGGCCCCTGGTACCACGAGGGACCGGCAACTGGCGGATGAGCTGATTGCTGAGCGACGCATCGAAGCGGAACATGAATAGGTCGGTACTCGATGCCTCGGCATTGCTGGCTTATCTCAACGACGAGCCGGGTGCGGATGTCGTGGAAAAAGCGCTCGCCGCAGGGAGCGCCATCGGCACGGTGAACTGGGCGGAAGTCCTGTCAAAAGCCATGGAAACCGGTATTGCCCCGGAAACCCTGGCCACCGAACTGGAAAAGCGCGGCATTCTGGGGAATACCCTGGACGTGCTGCCTCTGACCATCGAGGACAGCATGAGATCGG
>JAKCBU010000256.1 GCA_021839095.1 Pseudomonadota bacterium
ACACACTCCGCATGCTCCGGCGCCTCGTAGGGGTCGTCCACACCCGTAAAGCCGGTGATTTCGCCGCGCATGGCCTTGGCATAAAGGCCTTTGGGATCGCGCTCGGCACAGACCTCCAGCGGGGTGGCCACATGCACTTCGATAAATAGGCCACCCGCTTCTTCCACCAGACGACGCGCATCGGCGCGGGCCTGACGATAGGGCGAAATGGCAGCGACCACCGCAATGCCGCCATGACGTGCCACCAGACTGGCGACGAAGCCGATGCGGCGGATATTCTCGTCGCGGTCTTCGCGGCTGAAACTCAAACCTTTGGATAGAAAACGCCGCACCACATCGCCATCCAGCAGGGTCACGGCGCGCTCATCATCCGCTTCCAGGGTGCGGGCCAGCATCCCCGCCAGAGTGCTTTTGCCGCTGGCAGACAGTCCGGTAAACCAGATGACCAGTCCGCGCCGGTCCGCACCGCGGTAGGCTTGACGCAATATCTGAATGACCTCCGGCGGGGAGAACCACTCGGGAATGTCCTCTCGGGTGGCCAGTCGCCGCCGCAACTCCGTACCGGAAATGCCCGCCAAGGCCTCGCCGTTGGCCTCTTCCACCGGCACATAACGGCGCCGGGTCCGGGAATACGCATACTCGGGCAGGAAAATACCGGCAATACCCATCTCATTGGCGTGCCGGGCAAAAAGCTCCTGTGCCGCAAAGGCCGGGTAGAACAGACCGCCCGCCGCTGCGCCGGGGTCGGCATGACCGCGACCGATGATGAAATGGGTAGCGCCATAATTGCGGCGAATCAGCGCGTGCCAGAGCGCCTCCCGCGGGCCGGCCATACGCATGGCCAAGGGCAGGGGCGAGAGCAGGGCAGTCGTCTCGGGGTAATGACCCAGCACCGCACGATACACGCGCATGCGGTAGGATGCCTCCACATCACCGGGCTTGGTGGGGCCGATAGCCGGATGCAGCAGCAGACGCGCGCCCGCACCCGCCTGTTCCAGCCCCGCCTGAGTCACGGCAATGTGGGCGTGATGGAGAGGGTTGCGGGTCTGAAAGGCGACAACCGGATGCGTTCCGCTCCAGTGCCTTTGCAGCATGGCTGGGGTCTGATATTCGGGCGGAAATTCGACGGCGGCGGCGCGCGTCAGGGTGTCCGCATCCCAAGCCGACACGCGCCCTGCCACATAGTAAGGACCGCGCGCCAGCAACTCGGCCACACCCGGATGGCTGGGGTCGATCGTTCCATAAACCGCTGCGGCCTCCAGCAGTTTATCCGGACGATAGCAGGCGCTGACGGCAACAGAGCCGAGGGGGGTGCCATCACTGCGCTCCAGGCGCAAAGTGTCCCCTGCCGCCAAAGACTGACCGAGTGCCTCGCTGACGTCGAGCACCACGGGAACGGGCCAGAGCGCGCCATTACCCAGACGCATGTGTTGCAGCACGGACTGCCAGTCCGCTGCATCCAGGTAACCCTCCAATGGAGCAAAAGCGCCAGTCAGCAACAGCTCCAGATCGCAGCGCTGGCGCGCCGTCAGTACATGAACCGATGGAATGGACATAGGTCGGCCCTTACGCGGAGAGCGGAAAGAGTGGCAGGTGCGCCAAGGCGATCACTTCCGACCACTGGGCCATATCGCCTTCCGTACAAATGGCCGCAACGGCGGCAATCTCCGCCTCGGCTTGCGCCATAAGCGCGCGCATGGCCGCCAGGGTCGAACCGGTGCTCACCACATCATCCACCAGCGCCACCCGCCTGCCGCTGATCGCTGCGCGATCTTTGGCATCCAGATACAGGGTCTGGGGCTTGCCGGTGGTGATGGACAGGGTCTCCGTGGACAAGGCCTCGCCCATGTAGGACTTGTAGTTCTTGCGCAGGACGACATAGGGACGCCCACTGTGCACCGACAGGGCGTAGGCCAGTGGGATGCTTTTGGCCTCGGCGGTGACGATCACGTCGTAGGAGAGTTCCGCCATGCGCCCGTGCAGCGCGTGGGCCGCAGCCTCAGTCAGTTCCGTATCGCCGAGGATGTTGAGGATGGCGATGGCCAGGTCCGGCTGCACTTTGAAGAGGGGGAGGTGGCGCTGCACCCCGTTGATGTTGAGGGGGTAGGTGCTGCTGTGGCTATCGGTGTGGGTCATGGATGCTCCTTTTACGCGCATTTTGCCACAGGGGGAGGGAGGTGGGTAGCTTGGGGGTATCGCCTTTGATTGTTGTTGCACTGCTGCAGCACGGGCGTTTTCCCCTTATATCTGTTTGGTTGCTCAGAATCACAGGTCGGGTTGTGTGGCCGTATGAACGGGTGTAGATTGCAGTGAAGTGGTTAAGTGACTGTTTTTGTGTGTTCTGTGTTGCCGGTGAAAAAGTTGGGCGACATTGGTTCGGCGGCCTTTAAGCCGTCTGAATGATGCTTGAGCTCAAAAATGAAATCCTTACTGGATGGAACGCGGGCTATCCAATAAGGTAAACGAGTCCCGCATAAATGAGGAGCAATATCATGGCACTTATTAAATGGGAACCGCTGCGTGAAATCGACGATATGTTCGATCGCTATATAAGGGCGATGGGTTGGCCTTCTAACCGGGGTCAGGAACTCATTACAACGGGTGATTGGTCTCCCCGCGTTGACATCAGCGAGACCGCCAATGAGTTCGTGATCAAGGCGGAAATACCCGAAGTCAAGAAAGAAGATGTCAAAGTCAGCGTGGACAATGGGGTGCTGACCATCCAGGGGGAAAGAAAGCAGGAGAAGGAAGAAAAAGGGAAAAAGTTCCATCGAGTCGAGCGGTACTACGGAAGCTTTGTCCGTAGTTTTACGCTGCCTGACAATGTCGATGAAACCAAGATCAAAGCCACGTTTAAGGATGGCATGCTGAATCTCCAGGTGCCCAAAAGTGCTGAAACGAAGCATAAGGCCATTGAAGTGAAAGTGGAGTAGGCGCTCCAACAAATCGCCGGCGGGCGTACTGAGCGTTGCGCCACGGTAGGAGTTCAATGGATGTGAAACTCATGACCCACAAAAAAGCCGGCACCCGCGAAGGGGCCGGCTTTCTGACGCTGCAGACGTCGGGGAGTAAGGCTTAGAAGCCGCCCATACCACCCATGCCGCCCATACCGCCACCCATGTCACCCATGTCGCCGCCTGCCTTGTCGTCTTTCTTCGGCAGTTCGGTGACCATGGAGAT
>JAKCBU010000257.1 GCA_021839095.1 Pseudomonadota bacterium
TTGTCGGACACCGTGCTGCATTGGGTTTTTCTGGGATTCTGCCTGGTGCTGCTCCCCGCGGGGATGTGGGTGCGTCATCGTTTGGGCGCCAAGGCCAAGGGGCTCAGTGATTTTGATTTGGGACAAGAGGTGGACATCATCAGCGGACCAGACAACCATCAGCGGTACGGCGTGCACTATCGCGGCAGCGAGTGGCTGGCTATCGTGGATGACGGTCCACCCCCTGCTCCGGGGGACCGCGCCGTCATCATTGCGAAGACAGATAACTTGCTACATTTAGGGGTGTTACCCCGACAAAATTCTGGCAAGGAGCCACCATGTCCTCCCTCATTGTCATCCTGATCGTTGTTGTTGCGGCTTTCTTCATTCTGCGCACCACGATCCGGGTCGTGCCCCAACAGCGCGCCTGGGTCGTGGAGCGGCTCGGCAAGTACCATACCGTGCTGGAGCCGGGACTGAATTTCATCATTCCCTTTCTGGATCGGATCGCTTTCCGTTTTGACATGCGTGAGGTGCCCATGGAGGTGCCGGCGCAAGTCTGCATCTCCTTCGACAACACCACCATGACCGTGGACGGGGTGCTCTATTTGCAGATTACCGACTCGGTAAAAGCGGCGTATGGCTCCAGTAATCCCTTCACGGCGGTGATCCAGTTGGCGCAGACCACCATGCGTTCGGAAATCGGCAAGCTGCATCTGGATGCGGCGCTATCGTCCCGGCAATTGCTGAACACCGCCGTCGCTTCGTCGGTGGATGAAGCGGCGACTAACTGGGGCGTCAAGGTGCTGCGCTATGAAATCAAGGACATTACCCCGCCCCAGGAAATCATTCGCGCGATGGAGCTGCAGATCACCGCGGAACGGGAAAAGCGGGCGTTGATTGCCAAGTCCGAGGGACAGCGGCAGCAGCAGATCAATACGTCCGAGGGACAGCGGCAGCAGGACATCAATGTCGCCGATGGCCGCAAGCAGGCGGAAATCTTACGCGCCCAGGGTGAGGCGGCGGCCATTCAGCTGGTGGCGGAAGCCACCGCGGCAGCCATCCGGGTCATCGGCGACGCCGCGCAGGAGCCCGGCGGCATCGAAGCGTTGCAGATGCAACTCGCCAAGGATTACATCGAAAAATGGGGCAACCTCGCCAAGGCGGGCACCAGTCTGGTGATCCCGGCGGATCTCGGCAACATCGGCGCTCTGGTGGGCACCGCATTGTCCATGGTCAAACCGGTGGATGGGCGGGGCGCTGTGGCGTAGTCCGGGGCGGTCCTGCCGCGCCAGTGGGCGGGCAGGCATGCCGCGACTCAGACCGGTGCGGGCGTCGTTCCCGGCCAGGCCGCGGCGTCCAGCCAGATGTCGGCCGTAGTGCCCACGGTGGCGGCTGGCAGGGCCTCGCCTCGTAACCAGGCCGCGAGTGCCGGTCGTTTGCCGCTGCCAGCGGCCAGAAAGAACATGTCCCGTGTGTATCGTAATCGCCAGCCGCTCAGGCTCACCCTTTGGGGCGGGGCCTTGGCGGCGTCGAGAATGGCGATGGTGGCGGGGCTGCCTTTTTCCATGCCCCAGTCGTGGCCGGGGAACAGGCTGGCCGTGTGTCCATCCTCACCCACCCCCAGCAGCACGAGGTCGAAGGCGTGCGCCGGAAGAGCCGTGGCATAGTCGCGGGCGGCCGCCTCGGCCCCTCGTTCGGCGGGAATGTGATGAATCTGCCGCGCCGGAATGGATACCTTGGACAGCCAGGTCTTCTCCAGCATCAGGCTGTTACGCTCTGAATCCTCGGGAGGCAGGCAGCGTTCATCTCCATGATAGATATGCCAGCACTGCCAGTCCCCGCCCCACTGGGGAAGCAGGGCATAGGCCGCCTGCGGCGTGCTCCCCCCCGCTACCACCAGATGAAAACCGCCGCGGGCGGCAATGGCCTCTCGGGCGCTGCGGGCGATGGCCGCCGCCAATCTCTGGGCCAGGGTGGCGGGGTCCGGATGAATATGCCAGGTGTTACCCTGTGGGAAGGCGTGCATGTCGATGTACTCCTGAGTAGCGTCACGGGCCGCTGCCGCTACACGGCGGCTTGCCCGAGCAGATGGCCGATGAGCGCGGTCGCGGCCAAAGAGGTGGCGCCCCAGAACAATACCCGAAGCGCGCCCTTGCGTGCGGAAGAGCCCCCCGCCCGTGCGGCGACCGCCCCGAGGACGGTCAGTAGCATGAGGGTAATGACGAACAGGGCGAACAGGGCGAAGCGTCGAGGCGACAGCGCGGCAATCCAGACCGGCGGCAACGCCCCGCTGATGAAAGATACCGCCGAGGCCAGAGCCGCCTGCACCGGCCGTGCGGCCGCCACTTCGGTCAGACCCAATTCGTCGCGGGCATGGGCGGCGAGCGCGTCGTGCTGCATGAGCTGGTGGGAAACCTGCCGCGCCAGGGATTCCTCCAACCCGCGCGCCATATAGATGCGGCATAACTCCAGTTGCTCCAGCTCCGGATTTTTGCGGATTTCCTGCGCCTCGATGTGGATCTGTGCCCGCTGGCTGTCCGCCTGGGAGCTGACGGACACGTACTCCCCCGCCGCCATGGAGAATGCCCCGGCCAGCAGCGCGGCGATGCCGGCCAGCAGTATCTGGTCATGATTCGCCTGGCCGGCGATGACGCCGCTCAGCAGGCCGGCCGTGGAGAGCAGCCCGTCGTTGGCGCCCAGCACACTGGCGCGCAGCCAGCCCGTGCGTTCCTGGTGGTGGTGTTCGTGATGATCCTCTGCGGACATGGTGTGTCTTCCCGGTGCTTTTGCCGGATAAGGATAGCCGGACTTCACGGCTTGGGTCTATGATGCGGTTATTGAATATTCCGCCAAAGGAGGCAGAGATGGGTGGTCTGGAAGACTGGGTAGGTAACACGCCCCTATGTGCGCTCCGGCGCTTGTCGCCGCATGCCGGTGTGCGGATTTTCGGTAAGCTGGAGGGGAACAATCCCGCCGGCTCCGTCAAGGATCGCCCCGCCGTGAATATGATTCGCCGGGCGCTGGAACGTGGCACCATCACCACCGCCACGCGCCTGATCGAACCCACCAGCGGGAATACCGGCATCGCCCTGGCCATGGCGGCATCGCTGCGTGGACTGTCCATGACGTTGATCATGCCGGAGAATATGAGTCTCGAAAGGCGTCAGTTGATGCGTGCCTATGGCGATCGGAA
>JAKCBU010000258.1 GCA_021839095.1 Pseudomonadota bacterium
TTCCGATCTTGCCGAAGTCGATGTTCACCGGACAGGGGGTTTCACACTTGTGGCAGGTGGTGCAGTGGTCAGCCACATCGTTGAGGGCGGCAAAATGCTGCTGGGAGACGCCGCGTCGTGTTTGCTCCTCGTACAGGAAAGCCTCGATCAACAAGCCGGTGGCAAGGATTTTGTCGCGGGGTGAATAGAGCAGGTTGGCGCGGGGAATGTGGGTCATGCAGACCGGTTTGCACTTGCCGCAGCGTAGGCAATCCTTGATTTCGTGGTTGAGCGCGCCCAGTTCGCTGGCTTCCAGCAACAGCGCTTCCTGCTCCACCAGTTGCAAGGAGGGCGTATACGCCACCTCCAGTCCGGACCCCGCCAGCAGCTTGCCCGGGTTGAAGAGGTTGTCCGGGTCCACCACGGCCTTGTAGGCCGCGAAAGCGGCGATCTTTTCCGGCTCCAGCCAGCGCATCTTGGTGATGCCGATTCCGTGTTCTCCGGAGATGACCCCACCCAGCGCCTGGGCGATGGCCATGATCCGGTCCACCACCCGGTCGGCCTCGCGGAGCATGGCGTAGTCGCTGGAAAGTACCGGAATGTTGGTATGAATGTTGCCGTCCCCGGCGTGCATGTGCAGCGCGACGAAAAGGCGGGCGCGGCGTAGTTCCGCGTGAATCTCCCGGATGCGCGCGCGCACGCCGGCGAAGGCGTCGCCGGCGAACAGCGCTTCCAGGGGATTGCCCACATGCTCCCGGTAGCTGACGCGCAGGGCGCCGCGCAACAGGAGACCGACCAGGGTGTCGTCCGGACGCACGGCGGATCGCATGTGCGCATCCAGTAGTTCGGGATGCGCCATGGCGGGCGCATCCAGCTTGTCCAGCAGGGATTGCCAGCGCTGGCGCGTATCTCCGATCAGTGCCTTGGCGGACGCCTTTTTGGCGGCGACGATGGCCCGGTCCTCACTGCTGTCCTCATAATCCTTGGCGGTGCGGATCTCCACCAAATCCCCGGAGACATATTCCTCCAGCGCACCGAGACTGGCCAGTTTGCTGCCGATGGACTGCTCGATATTGATCCGTTCAATCGCGCGGCTGTAGTCCCCCAGCTTTTCCAGCGGGATGACCACATCCTCGTTGATCTTGAAGGCGTTGGTATGGGCCGAGATGGCGGCGGTGCGATTGCGGTCGGCCCAGAAACGGCGTCGTGACTCGGGTGTGGTGGCGATGAAGCCTTCACCGCCCCGGGCGTTGGCGATACGCACGACCGCCGCCGCCGCCGCGCCTGCCGCATCGGCATCGTCGCTGGCGATATCCGCCAGCAGTAGCATTTTCGGGCGTTCGCGACGGGGGGCCTTGTTGCTGTACTGGATGGCCTTGAGATAACGCCCGTCCAGGTGTTCGAGCCCGGTAAGCAGCACCTGCTCCAGTCCCTCGATGTAGGATTTGACCTCGATGATGGCGGGAACCGCCGCATCGAGCTCCGCACCGTAGAATTCCAGGCAGACCGTGCGGACATGACTGGGCAGGCGGTGGAGCAGGAAGCGTCCCGATGTGATGATGCCGTCGCAACCTTCTTTTTGAATGCCGGGCAGTCCGCCGAGAAACTTGTCGGTCACGTCTTTGCCGAGCCCCACCTTGCGGAAGCTGGCGCCGGGCAGAATGAGGATCTCCGGTTCCCCGAGCCGGGTGTGTCCATCCACCGCGTAACGATTCAGGCGAAAACGTACCTGCGCCTGATCGTGGATTTTGCCGAGATTGTGGTCCAGTCGTTCCACCTCCAGCCAGTGGCCATCGGGGGTGACCATGCGCCAGGAGAGCAGGTTGTCGAGCGCGGTACCCCAGAGCACCGCCTTTTTGCCTCCCGCATTCATGGCGATGTTGCCACCGATGGTGGAGGCATCCATCGAGGTGGGATCGACGGCAAAAACGAGGCCCGCCGCTTCGGCGGCGTCTGCCACGACCTTGGTGACGACACCCGCGCCCGCCACGATGCTGGGCACACCAATGCCCAGACCAGGGGGGGTGACCATCTCGATCGTGGAGATCTGTTCCAGCTTTTCCGTATTGATGACGGCGCAGTGCCGAGTCAGGGGAATGGCACCCCCGGTATACCCCGTGCCGCCGCCGCGGGGGATGATGGCCAATCCGAGTTCACGGCAAGCGGCGACCATGCGTTGCACTTCCGCCGCGTCGGCCGGGTAGAGAACCACAAAGGGCAGTTCCACACGCCAGTCGGAGGCATCGGTAACATGGGCGACGCGGGCATAGGCGCTGAAGTCCACGTTGTCGCGTGTGGTGATCCGCAGCAGGCGGCGCTCCGCTTTTTTGCGCAGCGCCAGATCCTCGTCGAATTGCTGGATGAAGTTGCGGACCGCCGCGCGGGCGCTCTCCAGCAGCCGGATCACCAGGGGATTGCCCTCGGCGCGATCCGTGACATCTTTCAGGCGATGCGCCAAGGCATCCCACAGCGCTTGCCGGCGCCGGCGGTCCTGAGCCAGATCGTCCTGAATGTACGGATTGCGCTGCACCACCCAAAGATCGCCCAGCACCTCGAAGAGCATTCTTGCCGAGCGTCCGGTAACGCGCTGTCTGCGCAGGTCTTCCAACAGTCGCCAGGCATCCACTCCGATCAGTCGACGCACGATCTCGGCGTCCGAAAAAGAGGTGTAGTTGTAGGGGATTTCGCGCAGACCTGATTTCATCAGGTCACTATAACATTGTCGATGAGACGGGTCTGCCCCAAATGGGCGGCGGCGAACCAGCGCGCGCCGGTCTGCGGGACGGAGAGCGGTTGCAGGGTTTGGCTGTCACGGAGTTCCAGATAGTCGGGTAGAAACCCGGATTGCTCCAGGCTTTCCCAGCCCGCCATGCGCAGATCGCTTACCTCCGTGCGGCCGCTACTGCGGCGGGCGAGGTCGAAGAGCGTTTCCGCGAGCAGGGGCGCGATCCGCCGCTCCGCCGGACTCAAGAAGGCATTGCGCGAACTGTAGGCGAGCCCATCCGCTTCTCTCTGCAAGGGCGCCGGCAGGACCTGCACGTTGAGGTTCAAGTCCGTCACCATCTGCTGGACGATACGCAGTTGCTGATAATCCTTTTCTCCGAGAATGAGTATTTCCGGGGCGACGATGTGCAACAGTTTGCTCAGCACGGTGCAGACCCCGGCAAAATGGCCGGGACGACT
>JAKCBU010000259.1 GCA_021839095.1 Pseudomonadota bacterium
GAAAGGAAATTTTTGTAACTGACGTGGTTGTAATCGGCGTTGAAGCTGAATCCGTCGCCCAGATTCTGGTTATGCTGCCAGGAGATCGCCCAGACATTCCTGTGGGTCAACTGATCGGACGGGAGCAAATCCAGGTAGAGCTTGCCGCTGTAATTCGGTTCCAGATAGCGGAATTCATTCTGCAGCATGACGCCGCGCTTGGTGAAATAGTTGACGGTGAGAGTGTCATCCATGTTGCGGGCGATATCGAAATAGTAAGGGATGCCGAGGTAAAAGCCATTGATGGTAGAGCTGCCCACACTGGGGGCCAGTAATCCGGAGTGCCGCTTGAGCGGGAAACTCAGGTAGGGTATCCAGAATACCGGTAGTCCAAAGACGTCGAGGGTGGTGTTGCGGGTGGAGACGTAGTTGTCATTCTGGTTCAGGTTGATCTGCCCGCTCCGGAGCTGCCAGGCCGGTTTTTGACCATGGCAGGTGGTATAGCAGGCTTCGTTGAGCTGATATTGGTCTTTGCTCAATTCCCTGCCGCTCTCGGCGTGGCCATGACCCTGCTGCGCTTCGAGCAGATAGCGGGGATGGACGACCACTCCTTCGTTAGCCTGGAGGTGAATCGTGGCCTTGGGAGCGTCGGTTTCCAGGCCGGGACTGATCATGCGCACATGGCCGTCAGCGGTGATCTCGTCGCGCGTCTGGTCATAGCGCACGGTATCGGCATAGATCCGGCGGTCGCCATAGAGCACTTCGACATGGCCAATGGCTGTCCAATGGCCGCTGCCCAGGCCCTGCACCTGATCCGCATAGAGCGTGACCGGGCTCTTCGCGGCTGCGGCGATGGCCATTCCTGGCGCCAGCAGGGCGCCCAGCAGCGCCATGCCCATGCCGGGCGGGAGATGGGGACGTCTCCCCGGGCGAGGCCGGGATTTTTCGCTATTGCACAGGGCTCTTTTCATAGGGGCTTAAAATCGCACAGAATGCTTTTATGTCGCAATCTTTCCTTGCATCGGATATTCACCGCGTGGTGACCGGGGTTACCCTTCCCGCCGCCGCCGCACACTGGCTTGCCCGGCAGGGGGCAGCGGGGTCCGCGTGTGCTATCCCCGGCGACGCCAGCGGGCGGCGTTACTGGCGTCTGCCGCAGGGTCTGATCTTCATGTTCGCCCCGCCACCCGAAGATATCCTGCCTTTTTTGCGGGTGCAGCACCGATTCTCCCGCGCGAACCTGCCGGTGCCCAGGGTGTTGGCCGCCCGGACAGACCTCGGCTTTGTGCTGTTGGAGGATCTGGGCAAAACCGATCTCAAGGCGGCCCTGGATGCGGGCGGGGATGCGGACCGGTGGATGCGGCGGGCGATGACCTTGATTCTCCGGTTGCAGCGGGCCGGGCAGGGACGGGTGGCGTTGCCCCCCCTGCCGTCGTTCTCGACTGCCCGCATGAAGGACGAATCGGCCCTGTTTACGGACTGGTATCTGGGCAGGCATCTTGGCATGATCCTGGACGAGTCGCAGACAGATTTTCTGCAGGCACTTTTTGCCGTGTTGCGGGAGAGCGCGGCCGCGCAGCCACAGGTCTGGGTCCACCGGGATTTTCACGCGCGCAATCTCATGGTTCGGGAGGACACGGGGTTGCTGGCCATGATCGATTTTCAGGATGCCGTGCGCGGGCCGTGGACGTACGACCTGGCCTCCCTGCTCTGGGATCGCTACTGGGACTGGGGACGGGCGCGACGGGATGCCTGGTCACTGGATTTTCTGGCGGCGATGTGTCGGCATGGCGCCGCCTTGCCCGCGCCGGCCGACTTTCTGCTCAGTGTCCGGCGCATGGCGCTCCAGCGCAATCTGAAGATTCTCGGCATTTTCTGCCGCCTCGCTTACCGCGACGGGAAATCGGGTTATCTCGATTTCCTGCCGCGATTCTGGGCCTATGTCATGGATGCCCTGGACGCCGATCCACAGTTGCGCTCTTATCAGGAGACTTTCGCCCCATGGCAGCCCCCGTCACCCGTGCGATGATACTGGCCGCGGGTCGGGGCGAGCGGCTCCGGCCCCTCACCGATCATGTCCCCAAGCCCTTGCTGGAAGTTGCGGGTAAACCGCTCATCGTGCGCCACCTGGAGTCATTGCTTGTGGCCGGCATTCAGGATGTTATCATTAACGTCGGTTATCTGGGCGACGCCATCATGCAGGCTCTGGGTGCGGACTGGCAGGGGCTGCGGATCCATTACAGCGACGAGCGCGATGGCCGTCTGGAGACGGGGGGCGCCATTGTCCGTGCCTTGCCTTTATTGGGGGACGCGCCTTTTTTGCTGGTGAACGGCGATATTTGCACGGACTTTCCCTGGACCCGGCTCTGTCAGCCTTCTTCCGCGCGTGCGCATCTGGTGCTGGTGCCCAACCCGGTCCAGCACCCGCAGGGAGATTTTGCGTTGTCCGCCAGCATGGTGGCTTTGGCGGGCGAAGAGCGTCATACTTACGCGGGCATCGCCCGTCTCGACCCAGAGCTGTTTCGGGAATTTCCCGAGCAGGCGGCCCCTCTGGCGCCCTGGCTGCGGCGGTGGATTGCGGCGGGTCTGGTGGAGGGAAGTTTGTATCAGGGAAAGTGGACGGATGTCGGCACGCCGGGGCGGTTGCGGATAGCTGAGCGTGATTGCGCGGAGGTCCCCGGTGGACTTTGACCCGGTCGCGGTGCAGGCTGCGGTTCGTCTGGATGCCGGGCTGTGCCATCGCTGGCGCCGGGAGTGGGGTTTGCTCATGGACCTGGCGGTCTGGGGGGAGCTGCGCAGTACCCAGATCGGTTTGCCGGGCAAGCTGCGTAAACGGGTGCTGGAATTCGGAGAACGACTACGCTCGTACGGCAGTGACCGGAGCTGGATTCCGCATCCTCGCGAACAGATCAAGAATGCCCTGAGTACCAGCCTGCAGACTCGGGAATCCCTGGAAAAAGTCAGCGAAATCGCGGAGCAGTTCAGTAGTGGCGCAGATATTGCCGCCTTCCGGGCGGTGTGGGAGGCCTTGAGCGCTGCGTTAATGGCGGACATGGCGGCTCGCGAAGAGCTGCTTGTGCGGTTATTGAACCAGCAGTATCAGGAAGAAGTGTGACCCAACCCCATTCAGGTTAGCCAGCATATTTATGAAGATTGTTTACG
>JAKCBU010000260.1 GCA_021839095.1 Pseudomonadota bacterium
AGCCGTCATGACCGTAAATTGCGTCGGGGCGTGTTACGTGGCAACCACTTTCAACTCACCTTGCGCGCCACCACGGGAGCGCACAGTCTCTGGGACGCCCGCCTGCAAATTCTCCTGAAACGAGGGTTCCCCAACTATTTCGGTGCCCAGCGCTTCGGGCACCGAAATTTGCAAGAGGCCGCGCGACTGTTATCCGGACAGCCGATGCGGGTAGACCGCCATCGGCGCGGCCTGCTCTGGTCCGCGGCCCGCTCCGCCCTGTTCAATCTGGTCCTCGCCGAGCGGGTGCGGCAAGCCAACTGGACGGAGATTCTGCCGGGTGAAGTCGTGCAACTAGCGGGCTCGCACAGCATTTTTCTGGCGGAGGACGATGATCTCGCGGATTTGCAGGCGCGCGCCACCGACTGGGACCTGCATCCCACCGGCCCTTTGCCGGGTCGTGGCGGGTTGGCGCCGACCCTGGTTGCCGCCGCGCTGGAGGCCTCGGCCCTGGGCGCGGGGCCCGTCATCGCCGGCACAACAGACGATGGCCTCCATTGGGCAGGACGTCTTGCAGAACAAGGGCTGGATGCCGCCCGGCGTCCCTTGCGCGCGCGTCCGGAGAACCTCAGCGGCCGCTGGGAGGACGCACAGACCCTGATCCTGAGTTTTTTCCTCCCCGCGGGCGTATTCGCGACGAGTTGTGTGGAAGGCCTTTTGGGGAGGGAAATGGCTGAAGCGCAAAGGCTTGACCTTTGTGTTGACTAGAGGTCTTACAATGGACACCATAGTTCGGGACGGTGCGCATTCTTAAAGGCACCATATAACGAGGAGGATGATTATGGAAGCTCCGGTAACCATCGGCCGTTTGGCGCGTGAAGCAGGGCTTGCCGCAGAGACCTTGCGTTACTATGAGCGGATCGGGCTCATCCGTCCTGTGCAGCGGACCCCGTCCAACTATCGGCTCTATGACGGTGAAGCACAAGCGCGTCTGCGTTTTATCCGGCGTGCCCAGAATCTCGGATTTTCCTTGGCAGAAGTGAAAGAGCTGCTGGATATCAGCGGCAGTGCGGAGAATGACATGGGCGAGATCAAAGCGCTCACTGCGCATAAACTTGCCGAGATTGATCGCAAGATCGCCGATTTGCAAAGAATGCGCACGGTCCTTGCGCAACAGGTCGACTGCTGCCCCGGCCATGGCCGAGTGGCTGATTGCCCGATCCTCGCGTCTCTGGCCGATGCAGAAAGCGCCTTACCTGTTGGGGAGCGCTGGGGGCGGCGGGATACTCGGATACCCTGCAACGCGGCGCAGCGCTGAGGGTGGAGTGCCGAAACTGTTTAACGTTGCCACACCCGGTTAAAGGCCTGACCTATAGTTGGGCGTGCCTATTCGCGACGGGACCAGCCCAGTAGAACGCGCAATGCGCCGCCGCCGCCCTCTTCCGGGCGCGCCTGAGCAAATGCCAGCACCTCCTGGTGACGCATCAACCACCCACCCACCAGCCTTTTCAGGACAGGAATGCGGCCGGGGGATCCCAGACCTTTCCCGTGGATGATGCAGACGCAGGTCCAGCGCCGTTGTCGCGCTTCCCGCAAAAATGCCGACAGTTCAGCGCGGGCTTCCTCCACGGTGCAGCCGTGCAGGTCGAGCTGCTCCTGAATCCGGAACCGACCCCGGCGCAAGTCCCGCAGCAGCGCCGGAGATAGTTCGGGCCGCAAATAAAGCCACCCGTCTCCGGATTCCAGAATTTCGTCGCTGTGCAGGCCACCGCCCAGCGCTTCAAGAACCGCCAACTCGTCCTGATGCCGCTGTATCGGCAAAGGCGGTGGCGGCGCTGGGCGTGGGGGAGGGGGCGGGGCTGGCAGGGGCCGGACATCCGCTACCGCTTGCAGAAAGCAAGCGGTGTCGTCCACCCCGGTCACTCGCTTTGGTTTTTCCGGCTGATCCGGCCGCCGCCCCATGGCTCAGCCCTCTTGTTGCTGCTCCAGCCAACGCTCTGCGTCCAACGCCGCCATACAGCCGGTTCCTGCGCTGGTTACCGCCTGACGATACACATAATCCTGAACATCTCCGGCAGCAAACACTCCCTCGATACTGGTCGCCGTGGCCATGCCATCACGGCCACCCCGGGTAACCAGATATCCCCCCTCGTCCATCTTCAGTTGTCCCTTAAAGATTCCGGTGTTGGGTTGATGGCCGATGGCAATGAATACACCCATCAGAGCGAGATCCTGCGTACTGCCGTTTTCTACATGCTTAATGCGCAAGCCGGTAACTCCGGAAGCATCGCCCAGCACTTCTTCCACGGAATGATCCCAGATAACGGTGACATTTTCCTTGGCCATGAGCTTGTCTTGCAGGATTTTTTCCGCCCGGAACCTGTTGCGACGATGGATCACGGTGACATGCTTGGCAATGTTGCTGAGATATAATGCTTCCTCTACCGCCGTATTGCCGCCACCGACCACGGCGACCGCCTGCCCGCGATAGAAAAATCCGTCGCAGGTCGCACAGGCGGAAACACCCTTACCGCGAAACTTGTCTTCGCTGGGCAAACCCAGGTATTTGGCTGACGCGCCGGTGGCGAGGATCAGCGCATCGCAGGTATAGCAGTGCTGATCCCCACTGAGTCGAAAAGGGCGCTGACGGAGATCGGCGGTATGAATATGGTCGAACAGAATCTCGGTATCAAAACGGCGCGCCTGTTTTTCCAGTCCCTGCATGAGTTCCGGGCCCATGATGCCGTCTGCAGCACCCGGCCAGTTATCCACCTCCGTGGTCGTCATCAGTTGGCCGCCGGGCTCCATGCCCTGCACCAGTATCGGACTCAGGTTGGCGCGTGCAGCATAGATTGCCGCCGTATAGCCACCGGGACCAGAGCCCAGGATAAGTAAGCGGCAATGTTTTTCATCGATGACACTTTTCGGATCGCTCATGGGCACCTCGCTGCCTGAAAGAAACGGTATCGGGCTGGCCCACTGTATGGCGGAACCGGCGCGGACCAGCAGAGAACTTCTGGAGAAAGTCTAGCATCATTCCCGCACCTCTGTCCTTCCCTGGGCGGTGATCGGATATGGAGCAACGCGCAGTGAAGTGTCCTGATCTGATCCATTAGAAACGCCTAACAACTGCGTTGATTTGCCTTTCTTTCCC
>JAKCBU010000261.1 GCA_021839095.1 Pseudomonadota bacterium
GATGTCGCGGAAATCATTCGCGGCAAGAGCGGGCGGGTGATCGGCGATCTCGTCGCCATCCTCGTCCTCATGAAGGGCCAGCCCCTCGCCTATAACCGCGACAATCAGGAAGACAAGGAAACCCTTTTCGACGCCCTCGACCAGATGCGCGCCAGTGTGGAGATCATGGGCCGGATGCTGCCCGGCCTGCAGACCCGTCCCGACGTCATGCGCGCGCAGGCGGAACGCGGCTTTGCCACCGCCACCGATCTGGCCGATTATCTGGTGCGCCAGGGTCTGCCCTTCCGTGATGCCCATGCGGTGGTCGGTCGTGCCGTGCGCCTGGCCCAGGAACGCAACATCGGCCTGGAAGCCATGCCACTGGCGGATTTGCAGGCCTTGTCACCACGCATTGGCCAGGAGATCTACGCGGTGCTGACGCTGGAAGGCGCTCTGGCCGCGCGGGACCACTTGGGCGGCACCGCACCCCGGCAGGTGCAAGCCGCCATCCTGCGCGCTCGTGAACGCTTGCAGCGGGAGACCCTGTGAACCGCGCCCGCACCCTCTTTCTTCTCCTGCTGCTCGGCCTCGCGCTGGGCGGCTGCGGTCGTAAGACGCCCCTGGCGCTGCCACCCGCCCATAGCGCCACCCCCGCTGCGCCCACGGCCCCTGTCCAGAGCCCATCGGCCTCATGAATACATTTCACTACCACGATCACACCCTGTACGCTGAAGACCTCCCCTTGCAGGAAATAGCGGAGCATTACGGCACCCCTTGCTATGTCTATTCCGAAGCGGCGTTGCGCGAGCGCTACCGCGCTTTCAGTGCCGCTCTCGGTGCGCACACGCAGGTCTGTTACGCGGTCAAGGCCAACAGTAATCTCAGCATTCTGCGGACGTTTGCGGAGATGGGCGCGGGCTTCGATATCGTTTCCGGCGGTGAACTGGCGCGGGTGCTGCGGGCGGGCGGTGATGTGGGCAAGATCGTTTTCTCTGGCGTCGGCAAATCCAGCGCGGAAATTCGCGCGGCGCTCGACGCTGGCCTCTCCTGCCTCAATGTCGAGTCCGCCGCCGAGCTCTGGCGTATTGCGAACATTGCGGCCGACATGGGCAAACGCGCGCCCATCGCCCTGCGGGTCAACCCCGATGTGGACCCCGGCACCCACCGCTACATCGCCACGGGGCTGAAAGAGAGCAAGTTCGGCATCCCCATGGATCAGGCCCGCGATTTATACCTGCAGGCGGCGCAACACCCCGCGCTGGAACTCAAAGGCATTGCCTGCCACATCGGTTCTCAGTTACTGGATCTGGCCCCCCTGGGGGAGGCGGCGACACGGGTACGCGGACTGTACACAGACCTGGCCACCAACGGCATTGTGCTAGAGCACCTGGATCTGGGCGGCGGCGTCGGTATCCGCTATCACGACGAAACGCCTCCCAACCCTGCCGACTACGCATGGACCCTGAACCGGGCCCTGCAAGGCGTGTCGGTGCGTCGGGTAGTGGAACTGGGCCGCGCCCTGGTAGGGAATGCCGGCGTGCTGCTGACCAAGGTAGAGTATCTCAAGGAGCAGGGCGGCAAGTCGTTTTGCGTGGTGGATGCGGCCATGAATGACCTGTTGCGCCCTGCGCTTTACGAGGCCTGGCATGACATCCTGCCCCTGCGCCAAAGTGCCGAAACCGGGCACGCCATGGACATCGTCGGCCCGATCTGCGAGAGCGGCGATTACTTCGCCAAGAACCGTCCCATCGTGGCCCAGGCGGGTGATTTGCTCGCCATCATGAGCGCCGGGGCCTATGGCTTCGTCATGAGCAGCAACTACAACAGCCGTCCCCGCCCCCCCGAGGTGCTCATCCGTGGCCACCGGCACCACCTCGTCCGCCGCCGCGAGACCCTCGACGACCAGTGGGCTCTGGAAGAAAAACCGAGCCATTAGGAACCCCGGAAAGATCTCCGGACGGCGCGTCTGCCAAACCTCCCGCCATCTGCTATCCTCAAGACAGTGGTTCAGGGACTTCCGCCGCGGGCGGGACCGTTCGGAGAGGACTGCGGCGTTTGGCCCATCGCCCGCTCACCTGTGAGGAGGCCATCATGGCAGAGATGAAAATCTTCAGTACCGGCATCGATCCTAGCGATTGGATTCCCAGGCGTTTTACCCAACCCGGCGACGGACGCACACCGCCCATTTTCTGGCAGCATTTACCGCCCGACACGAAGAGTCTGGTCCTCCTGATGGAGCATCGTGAGGCGGAAGCCGGCCGCAAGGTCCGGTGGCTGCTCTACGATATGCCGCCGGCCGCCGAGGGTATCCACGAAGGTGGCCCATTGCCCGAAGGGACCAAATCAGGGCGCAATGATTTCGGGACGATCGCCTATCGTCCACCGGAAGCGAACGCCAATCATCAACTTCAGCACTACGACTTCATTCTGATGGCGACCGACTTGCCCACCCTCGGACTCGCCGAAGGCGCCAACTGGGAGTCGGTTAAAGGACGGTTGCGCACGGGGGATCACCGCGGCGAACTCGCGCCCCCTCCCGCCGGCGACCCGCGCGGTCGTGAATTCCACCCCTTGGGCCACATCATCGACCACGCGGAGTTCTCGGGACATTTCGCGCTGGATACGGATAAGCGCGTTTGACGTAACGCTTTCCGCTCCATGGGCGCGCGCCTTGGTCTGAACTTAAGGAGAAGACGCGACATGTTCTTTCGTCAGCTCTTTGAAGAGGAATCCTCCACCTATACCTATCTTTTCGGTTGTGCCGAGACGGGGCGGGCAGTGCTGCTGGACCCGGTGCTGGAAACCATGGACCGGGATCTGCGGGTTTTACAGGCACTGAATCTGCGGCTGGCGTATACCCTGGAAACACATATCCACGCCGACCATGTCACCAGTGCGCGCAAGCTCAAGGCACAGACGGGCAGCCGGATCGCGGGACCGGCGATGGACGCATTGCCGTGCGTCGATTTCGGGGTCGCCGAAGACCGCCCGTTGACGGTGGGTACCATCACCTTGCGTCCACTGTTCACGCCCGGCCACACCGACACTCACCACAGCTATCTCCTGACGGAAGGCGATACGCAGCGGGTGTTCACCGGCGACGCACTGCTGATCGACGGCTGCGGGCGCACGGATTTTCAGAACGGCGATA
>JAKCBU010000262.1 GCA_021839095.1 Pseudomonadota bacterium
TCACGCCCGATGCACCCCTGCCGGCGCGCCGCCCTGTCCAGCCGCGCGGGCGGCGGCCATGAGTGCGGACATGAATACCCGGCTGGCTGACCTTGCCCTGCGCATGGCCACCGTGTTCAGCGCTCCGTCGGCGGAAGTGGGAGAAACATCGGACGTACGCACCGCCCATCATCCTGTCAGCAGCCTGCTGGGAGAAGACCTGCCCCAACTGGCCGAGGCCATGCTGGTCCTCGCCCTGCGTATGCTGGATCCCATTCTCGCGGCGCTACGACATCTCGCGGTGGACACGCCAGAAGAAGGCGTACTGGAGAAGCTGGCCGGTCCCGACGCGCAACGCTTCGATAGCGATCGGGTTTGCATCGCCCCGCAGGATGGGCGCCTGACGGTGAAGGGCAGCAACGCACTGCCGGCCGCTTTTCTGCCCTGGATCGCCAGCAATCTGGTCGGCGCGGGTGCACTGCTGGTTCCGCATCCTTTTTCCGATCCCGAGAGCCTGCGTCGGCACATCGGCGAGACCCTGCTGCGCATCGAGCGCCTGACGGCTCCACGCACAGCACAACGGCCCATCGCTCCGGAACCGAGGGGGACGGTCAGGACGGGACCCTCCGCGGAGATCATGGCAGTGCCTGCCGAGATCTCCGTCCCGGCAACGACTGCACCGGAGTCCGCCGAAACGCAGATGCCGAGTCCGGAGACCGAACCGGAATCTGCCCACGTCCTGACGGGCGGCGCCCGGGCGGACCCCCACGCACCCAAGCGATAGGAGTCCTCCATGGCTTTCTGGAAAAAGGCGGGATATGTCGCCGGTATCGCCTCGGGTATTCTGCCCGTGGTCTGGATGGGACGGTTGACCTGGCTGACGAGCCGGGCCATGGTTCCGCCTTTGCATCTGGGCGATCTGCCTGGTGCGGAGGTTCCTGATGCCACCGAACAGGCGGCGGCGTGTTTCGCGCAGTCGGTGGTGGCCCAAAGGCTGACGCCCGCCGATCTCTACCGGGCCCAGCGCCGCGCCCAATGGCACATGCACCTCTCGGCTCTTGCGGCGGCAGCGATATTGGTTTACGGCGCACTCCATTCGGCCGCCTGGACCTTCCTGCCTCTGTGTCTGGTGTCCTGGCTATACGGGCGCTACCAGAGTGCGTGCATCCTACGCCGGGAGCTGCCTTTGTTCCGATCCTGGCTGATCCGTCCATTCCACCGTTGGTGGTGGTGGGGACCTGGCGGTGAATGACTACGGCGCGCAGGCCCAGGGCTCGGACCTTCCGGGTTTCGTCGTCGCCGGGATCGCGCTGGCGATCCTCGCCGTGCTGGTCTGGCTGCTGGGCCACACCGCGCTGGTCAGTCTGTGGTTGTGGCTCAAATCGGGAGAAATAGCTGCAATCCGCTTTTTCGACCTTTCGGATCATGCCCGCTTCCGGCATCTGGCCCACGCGCTGGCCATCGTCCGGGCAGACCATCTGCAGGCCCGCGTGCGCCTCGCGACGGTATCCACGGTCAATCGGCGCATCGGCCGATATGTCGGCCCCGCCTGCGCGCTGCCCATACTGATCTTCGCGATCATCGTCTTTCGTGCGCGCCAGAAGCGCTTGCGGGGATTCACCACGGAAGAGGTGGTGGAAGCCATCCAGGCGCGCTACCCATGGGGGCGGTACTGGAATCTCGGCATCCACACCATGGACCCCCACAGCGAACCCTTTGCGCTAGCCCTGCGGCCCTGGGATCTCGCCCGGCAACTGGACGCCGCCCGCTGGGAGCCGGAGGGTAGCGATCATCTTTGCCTGCGGCCAGAGCGTTTCGCGGCCTATTACACGGAGCAGCTGGGCAGCGACGAGCTGCGCCATCTGTATCCGGCGGTGACCGCGCTGGTGTATGCCATCCTCCCGCAGGTGACCGGCGATGGGAAAACCACCTATGCCCGCCTCGCGCATCTGACCAGACGGGCCACCGATGACCGCAAGGATCCCCTGCGCGGGGTGCGGGAGATGATGACGAAGGACATTCCCTGGGCGCCGACACCCGAGGAATCTGCTGCCTGGCGAGAGATCGCCGGGAATCACCATTACGCCCGCACCCAGGTCCTCGCGCTGGTGGCCCGGGCGCGCGCGAGCGGGCTGTTGCCGCCGGTCTGGATGCTCTGGCTCAAGGGGGTGGATCGCGATCTGTACTACGCCATCCAGAGTCTCGGCAACGGAGGCGGCATGGCCTTCGTCGAGGGCGCGGGGATTCTCGCCCACTACCGGGCAGAAAAGGCGGCGGGCAGGGCGCTGGTCACGCCGCAGATCGAGGACGCCGTAGCCGGTATCGAGGCAGACCTGAAACAGGTGCGGGGATGAGCAGCGTCCCTTCCGTGGACACCCGCACCGTCAGTCAGGATACCCGGCCATTCGGCCATCGCTTTCGCCAGTTCGCCCAGGATGCGGGATTCCTGAGCCTGTTTATCCTCGCGGGCCTGTGCGCGATGCCGCCCCTCGATGCCTGGGCGGACCTGATCCTGCCGGTGGCTACCCTGTACTTTTTGATCCTCTTGCATACCGTCCGCCACAACGGCTGGCCCTTGCGCGGGCCCTGTTTTGCGGGCACCTGGGACCCCAAGGATCTCGACGAGCGGGGACGTCCACAACCTGCCAATGGTATCTATCTCGCGGGTTTCGACCGGGAGACGGGCGCCGCCGTCTGGCTGAACAACGTGGACCTGCGCGCCGATCTCTACATCCTGGGTGCGGTCGGCGGCGGCAAGACCGAAGCCCTGATGGCGGCGATCTTCAATGCCTGCCTGCTGGGCACGGGAGCGGCCACCGGCGACGGCAAGGGCGAGGTTGCCACCTGGGAACAGATCTACGGCATCCTGCGCCGTTTCGGGCGAGAGGACGACGTTTTTCTGCTCTCCTACGTCACTGGTGGGCGGGACATCTACGGCGCCATTCCCGAACGGCGCCTGTCCAATACCGACAATCCGCTGGCCCTCTGGGATTCGTCCTCGCTGTCAGAGCTCCTGATGCAGCTCCTGGACAAGGGTTCGGTGACGGATCCCTTCTGGATCGGGCGGGCGGAGAGCTACATCCGCGCTATCCTGCCGCCCTTGGTCTGGCGGCGGGATCAGGGTATCGAGGCGCTATCCCCAGCGGTG
>JAKCBU010000263.1 GCA_021839095.1 Pseudomonadota bacterium
AAAGCTTAATGGCCATCTTGCAATAGGTTATCCCTTGCTGCCGCAGGCGGGATAACGGGTGAGGCCGCCCCGGGTTGGCCGAATGCACAAGGGGCGAACTGGCCCTGTGGTTGCTTGACGCTTCTCCGGTGAGGTTCTAGCATCGCTACCATGCAGATTTTCGTGAATGGTGTGGCCCGCGAGGTGCCGGAGCGGACAACGGTGCTGGCGCTGCTGGCGAATCTCGGTTGGGCGGAGCGCCGGGTGGCCGTGGAATGCAATGGCGAAATCGTGCCGCGCAGCACGCACGCCACGGCGGCTCTGGCGGCTGGTGACCGTCTGGAGATCATCCAGGCGGTAGGTGGCGGCTGAGTATTCTGTGGGGATTCCCCTTTTTTGAGGTATGAAGACAAAAACAATGCATAAAGATCCTTTGGTGATCGCGGGGCGGGAATATCAATCCCGTCTGCTGGTGGGTACGGGCAAATACAAGGATTTTGCCGAGACGCGCGCGGCCGTGGATGCGGCGGGGGCGGAGATCGTCACTGTCGCGTTGCGCCGCGTAAATCTGGGGCAGGATACGGACGCGCCCAATCTGCTGGAGGTCTTGCCAGCGGATCGCTTCACCATTCTGCCCAACACGGCGGGCTGCTATACCGCCGAGGAGGCGGTGCGCACCTGTCGCCTGGCCCGTGAACTGGGCGACTGGAAACTGGTCAAGCTGGAAGTCATCGGTGATGCGCGGACCTTGTACCCGGACATGCGGCAGACCTACGAAGCCGCCAAGACCCTCATTGCCGAGGGCTTTGAGGTGATGGTGTACAGTGTGGACGATCCGGTGGCCTGCAAGGCTTTCGCGGAGATGGGCTGCGTGGCGGTGATGCCGCTGGCGGCGCCCATTGGTTCGGGATTGGGAATTCGGAATCCCTACAATCTGCGGATTATTCTGGAGCAGGCGACGGTGCCGATTCTGGTGGATGCGGGCGTGGGCACGGCGTCCGACGTGGCGGTGGCGCTGGAGTTGGGCTGCGATGGTGTCCTGCTGAATACGGCGATCGCCGCCGCCAAAGACCCCGTGCTCATGGCGGAGGCCATGCGCCTGGGCGTGGAGGCGGGGCGCAAGGCCTTCCGGGCCGGGCGCATGGCGCGCCAACTCTACGCCAGCGCCAGCAGTCCTGTGGATGGTCTCTTTTTTGAGTAGCAATGACGCCCTGGAATACGCTCGCGCGGCACCCCTCGACCAAGAGTATGTGGAGATGGTGGAGCGTTTGGTCATGGGCGCCGCGCCCGGCGGGGTGTTGCCCGACTATGCGGAAGACTGGGACGAGGCGGAACGCCTGATTGGCCGACTGAACGATCAGGGCGTGGGGGTGCGTCTGGAGTTCATGGCGGATGAGAACGGCCAGCGCTGGCACGTCTACATGGACTGGCAGGAACCGGTCAGCCATGAATGGCAGTTGACCGAGGCCGAAGAGGCGACGGCGGCGCAGGCGGTGACGCGGGCGGCGCTGGTCTGGTACTACCAGCAGGAAATGGCGGCGGCCAGTGCCCAGCCGCCGGACGGTTGGGCCTATTTTGAGGTGGTGGAGCGCCTGGGGATGGTCCGGGATATGCTGGCGCGCTCTTTGGACGATCATCCGGTGCTGGCCGAAGAGGCGGAGATGCTGGCGCGTTATCAAGAGTTGCTGGAGAAGTTCAGCGCCCTTTACGAACTGGCCAACCAGGCTTTGGACCAACGCCTCGGTCCGCCCACCCGCGGCACCATGCACTAGGCCCGCCACCGCATGCATATTCACGTCCTCGGGGTCTGCGGGACTTTCATGGGGGGCGTCGCGTTGTTGGCGCGGGCGGCGGGACATCAGGTGACGGGTTCGGATATCCACACTTACCCGCCCATGAGCGACTTGCTGGCGCGTGAAGGGATCATGGTGCACGAGGGCTACGATCCGGATCAATTGGACCCGGTGCCCGATCTCGTCCTCATCGGCAATGCCCTGTCGCGGGGCAATCCCTGCGTGGAGGCCGTGTTGGACCGGCAGATGCCTTATGACTCCGGTCCGGCCTGGCTGTCCCGGGAGATTCTGCAAGGCCGTTGGGTGCTGGCGGTGGCGGGCACCCACGGCAAGACCACGACCACCTCCATCCTGACCTGGATATTGCAGGAGGCCGGGTTGAATCCGGGGTTTCTCATCGGTGGCGAGGCGCGCAACTTTGGCGTGTCCGCACGGCTGACGGACAGCTCTTTTTTCGTGATCGAGGCGGATGAATACGATACCGCCTTTTTCGATAAACGCTCCAAATTTGTCCACTATCATCCACGCACCTTGATCCTGAATAATCTGGAGTACGATCACGCGGATATCTTCCCGGACCTGGAGGCGATCATTACCCAGTTTCATCACCTGCTACGAACCGTCCCGGCCACGGGGGAGATCGTCGTCCATGACGCGGTACCCGCGTTGACGCGGGTGCTGGAGCGGGGTTGCTGGACGCCTCTGCAGCGCTTTGCGGGAACGGGCGCATGGCAGGTGCGGCTCGATACCGTGGACGGCCGACATTTTACCGTGCTGGAGGGGGGCGAGGTGCGCGGACAGGTCTGTTGGGAGATGGGGGGTGGCTTTAATGCCGAGAATGCCTTGGCCGCGTTGTTGGCCGCTCGGCACGCCGGAGTGCCGCTGACGGCCGGTTGCGCGGCTCTGCGGCGCTTTCAAGGCGTGCGGCGGCGCTTGGAGTTGCGGGGGGCGGCGGCGGGTGTCGCGGTGTATGACGATTTTGCGCACCATCCTACGGCCATTGCCGCGACCATTGCGGCCTTGCGCGCACGGATGGCGGTCGGCGGACGCCTGGTGGCCGTGCTGGAACCTCGCTCCAATACGATGAAGATGGGGGTGCACCGTCAGACACTGGGGCAGAGTTTGCGGGGTGCCGATCTCGCCGTGGTCTATGCCCCGGCGGACGTGGGTTGGGATGTGGCGACCGCGGTACAGGCTACGGCGCGGGTGTATGCGGATATGGACGTGCTGTTGCAGGCCCTGGACGCGGAGTTGCGATCCGGTGATCAGGTGCTCATCATGAGCAACGGCGCCTTTGGCGGGATACACGAGCGTTTGCTGGAACGTCTTGCCCGGCGGGACGCTTCGGCGGA
>JAKCBU010000004.1 GCA_021839095.1 Pseudomonadota bacterium
CCGATCTAAGGCGGCAGCCCTATCAAAGGGTTGGAAACAGTCGGAGGTCTTCTGTTTGTAAAGGTTCAGGCAACCCACCCTTGCGGGTTGGCGCCAATCAGGGTAATGCAGTTTTTTCCAGTTCCAAGGCAAGAGTTCGTGAAGTCTTTTGTTGGGCCGGGTCGGTAGCTTTTCGAGGACATCACAGCGATATGCGAAGGGCTCAATGCCGTTACACCTTTCGATGACGCTGTAGAATGAGGCCGATTGCTCGTTTGCCGCCAGCGTCATTACCCCATTCAGATCTCGCGCTGAATTCGAATATGAATCGTACCGTAAGGTACAAATGTTGGCGCGAATGTACAGTCATGTGCGGATTGTTAAGGCATCGATAGCGGCTGGACAACATTTCTGGATATAAAAAGCGCCGTTTCAGGCGGCATGCATTGAATTGGCCCAGAGTTTGCAAAGGCTCGAAGGCATATTTCGATCCATCCGGGAGAACCCGTCATGCCAATGCCCCCTGTCCAGCAGCCACCGAAGGAAGACATCGCCTGCCGGATCTGCACCATTCGCCTGGAGCAGGTCTGTTACCAGCGGGCCTGGTGGTTCCGCGCCTTCCGGGAAGTCCTGGCTACCGGTATCCGGCTCTTTGCCATCGCTTACCGGATACGTCCGGATAATTACAAGAGCCGCTCGAAGATGTGCTTCAAGTGCCTGCGGTTTCGCAAGAATGCGCTGAAGCGGCGGTCACGGTTGTTCAACTGGCTCGATGGCTACCTGAACCCGATCTTCAACCGCGCCCGCGACTCGCTGCTGACACCCCGGGAGTTGGAGTACGCCCGTGCGCTGGCGCGGCGCGCCGAAGACCGCGACTTCGTGGAACGCGAGAGCGGCGCCTCTCTCCGCCCATCGGCGCCATCGGCCGGAGGCCCCCATGAGGCATGATGAAATTCTGGCCTTGCAAAACGAGCCGGCGTGCGCCCACAACAACAAGGGCAAGTCGGGCTGCGCCAAGGCTCAGCCGGGGGCGACCCAGGGCGGTTGCGCTTTCGACGGCGCGCGTAATGCCTTGCTGCCCATCGCCGACGTCGCCCATCTCGTCCACGGCCCCATCGGTTGCGCCGGAAGCTCATGGGATTCCCGGGGCACCCGCTCCAGCGGCCCCACGCTGTACCGGGTCGGCATGACCACCGACTTGTCCGACCTGGACGTCATCATGGGTCGTGGCGAAAAGCGGCTATTCCGCGCCATCAAGCAGGCGATCGACACTTATCGCCCGGCAGCGGTGTTCGTGTATGTCACCTGCGTTCCGGCATTGCACGGCGACGACGTCGAAGCCGTCACCAAGGCCGCCACCGAGCGGTGGGGGGTGCCGGTGATCCCGGTGGACTGCGCCGGGTTTTACGGCAACAAGAACCTCGGCAACCGCATTGCCGGCGATGTGGTGTTCAAGCACGTCATCGGCACCCGCGAGCCCGATCCGGTGCCAGCCAGTGCCAGGCGCCCCGGTATCATGACCCACGACGTCAACCTCATCGGCGAATGGAATGTGGCCGGCGAATTCTGGAATGTCGCACCGTTGTTCGATGAGCTTGGCCTGCGCATCCTCTGCACACTTTCGGGCGACTCCCGCTTCCGCGAAGTACAAACCATGCACCGTGCCGAAGCCAATATGGTGGTGTGCTCCAAAGCAATGCTGACGGTCGCCCGCAAGCTGCAGGAGAAATACGGCACCCCGTTCTTCGAGGGTAGCTTTTATGGCATCAGGGATACCTCGCAGGCGTTGCGCGGCTTCGTCGGGCTGTTGGGTGACTCCGGGCTCGCCGCCCGTACCGAGGCAGTGATTGCCCGGGAGGAAAGCAAGGTGGAGAAGGCCATTGCGCCGTTGCGCCCCCGTCTCGAGGGTAAGCGTGTGCTGATCTTCACCGGCGGCTACAAGTCGTGGTCCATCGTTTCGGCCATGCAGGACCTGGGTATGGTGGTAGTGGCCACCGGTACGGAAAAGTCCACCGAGGAGGACAAGGCCCGCATCCGCGATCTCATGGGGCCCGATGCCAGGATGATTCCGGACAACGACCAGACGCGCCTTCTCGAAATCTTCGCGGAATGTGGGGCCGACATCCTGCTGGCCGGCGACCGCTATATCTATCCCACGCTGAAGTCGCGCATCCCTTTTCTGGACATCGATCACGTACGCAATATCGGTTACGCCGGATATGCCGGCATGGTCGAACTGGCCCGCAATCTGGAGAAATCCATTCACAACCCGGTATGGAAGCAAGTCCACTCGCGCCCCTCATGGGCGGGCGCGACAGCATAGGCCGGCGACGATGGCCGAGATCATCCTCCCCGCAAAAGCGCTGGCCGTGAATCCACTCAAGGTCAGTCAGCCGGTGGGCGCCTCGCTGGCGTTCCTCGGTCTGGCCAATACCATGCCGCTGGAACACGGTGCCCGCGGCTGCACGTCCTTCAACAAGCTGTTTTTCATGCGGCACTTCCACGAGCCGATCCCCCTGCAGACGACCGCCATGGACCAGATGACCACGGTCCTTGGGGCCGACGGCAACGTGGTGGAGGCGCTACGCACGATTGCCGACAGGAACCGGCCGGACATCATCGGTCTGATCACCACCGGCCTGTCCGAGATCCAAGGGGCGGACATCCCCAGTTCCATCAAGGCGTTCCGCGATACCTATCCGCAATACGGCGAGGTGGCGGTGGTGCCGGTCAGCGCCACGGATACGCTGGGCTGCCTGGAAACCGGTTTTGGCCGAGCGGTGGAGGCCATCATCGCGGCGCTGGTCCCCGCCGTTCCCGCCACTGTCCGCCACCCCCGCCAAGTGAACGTGCTGGTTCCATCCATGTTGACGCCCGGGGACATCGAAGTGATCAGGGAATGGGTGGAATCTTTCGACCTCCACCCCGTCGTTTTGCCCGACGTCGCCGATTCCCTGGACGGCCACCTCATCGATGCGGGCTATTCCACCCTCACCTACGGTGGTACGCCACGGGCGAGAATCGCCACCATGGGCAAGTCCATCGCCACCCTGGTCATTGGACACTCATTGGCCCGTGCCGCCGATCTCCTGAAGGAACGCACCGGCGTGCCTGACTACCGCTTCCCCGGCCTCATGGGGTTGGAGGAATGCGACGCCTTCACGCAAGTCCTCAACGATATTTCCGGCTGTCCCGTTCCCGACCGTATCGCACGCCAGCGGGCCTGCTTGCAGGATGCCATGGTCGATACCCATTTCCAGCTCGGCGGCGCCCGCATCGCGGTGGCCGCCGACGCGGAACTGCTCGCCACCCTGACCCGATTCCTCGTCGGTATGGGTGCCGACGTGGTCGCTGCCGTAGCCTCGGCCTCCATGCCGGCCCTGGTCGCCCTGCCGGTGGATAGCGTGATTGTCGGTGATCTCGAAGACCTGGAAGTCCGCGCACGGGAACGGGGTTCAGAGCTGATCATCACCAATTCACACGGGGCCGAGGTCGCTGCACGGCTAGGTGTCCCCCTCCTGCGCGCCGGCTTTCCCTTATACGACCACTACGGCGGTTTCGCCCGCCCTTGGGTCGGTTATGGCGGCAGTCGGCAAGTCTTGTTCGACCTCGCCAATCAGCTCGTTACACATCATCGGGGCGTCAAGCCCTATCGGTCCCGCTATTGGCAGGATACACCACGTTCCCGGGAAGCGCCGGGGTGTCAGTGACAGGAGGCTGGAAATGCTGAAGGTTGCCTTTGCATCCAACGACCACGTCCACGTCAACCAGCATTTTGGGGGTGCCGAGGGCTTCATTGTCTACGATGTTTCGCCTGGCCACGCGGAATTGGTCGGTCTCGGCGAGTTCACCAGAGTCGAGCACGTAGGCTCCACCGGCCGGGCGGGCCTGACCGGCGGGACCGAGGACAAGGTGCTCGCCAAGCTGGATTTTCTGCAGGACTGCGCAGCCGTATATGCGGTAGCCATCGGCAATTCCTCCATCAAGCGCCTGATGAAGGCGGAGATACAGCCGATCATCACCGACAATGGCCACCATATCGTGGATCTGTTGAGCGAGGTCAGCCAGGCATTGTGGGAGCCGGGTTCCCTGTCCTGGGTCGACCGTCTTTGCGCCAAGGCCGATACCCGGTCGTCCGGCCTTGTTGTCGGCAAGGCCCGTGAAGACCGGGACCGCCTAGCAAGCCACGCCGTTATACCCCTAAGACACCCGGAACAAGGATGACGGACCATGAACGACCAACAGCGCCTTCAACTCATTACCGCCGCCATTGAAGAGTTCCGCCCCGCTGTCCAGCGTGATGGCGGTGAGATCGAACTGGTCGCCGTCGAGGGGGATATCATCAGAGTGAGACTTACGGGCGCCTGCACCACCTGCAGCCTGGCCGGGCAGACCCTGGGCACCCTGCGGCGCCGGTTGGTCGCAGTGCTGGGGACGCCGGTAAGGGTCCTTCCCGCAGCCTTGGGGTGAAACCGGGCTACCCCGGGCCTTTGGCGCGCCTGGCGAAATATCTTTACAGAAATAACGACATGATGAAAAATCGATGAACGGTCGAAATGCGGTGATTTCACATGGGGATTGCCGGGGGCGGAAATACCGGCCCTCGGATCCGCGTGTGACGACGCCGTGTCGGTCGTGCCCCACCGCCCGGATCGGCCCACCAGAAAGGACTGAGATGCCCATGGATTCATCCTTCATAGTCGATCTGGAAGATGTGGTCGAAGACTTCAGCGGTTGCAAGACCGGTGAATGCCGCATCAACGTCCTTCCCCTGCTTTACCGTGTCAGTCAGATATTGAAGGAAAACGAGGACCTGCAGAACACGCTGACCATCATCCTCGAAGTCATGCAGCAGCGCATGAAGGTCATCCGCGGCATGGTGAACCTTTACGACTGGCAATCCGGAACCATTTTCATCCACGAAAGTTTCGGGCTGAGTGAAGAGCAAAAGGCGCGCGGTATCTATTCCATCGGCGAAGGGGTCACCGGATCGGTGGTCGAAACCGGAAAGGCCGTCATCGTGCCCAGGTTGGGCGACAATCCGAGTTTTCTGAATCGTACCAGGAGTCATGTCGGCAACGATGACATGGACGTATCCTTCCTTTGCGTACCGATCTCCCACGGACGCAAGGTATTAGGCACCATCAGCGCCGAACGGGCCTACCACAACCGTCGGTTATTGAAGCAGGACGTGGAGTTGCTGGCGACCATCGCCTCCATGATCGCCCCGGCGGTGGAGCTGTATCTTCTGGAAAACATCAGGAAGGTGCAACTGGAAAACGAGAATCGCCGCCTGAAAAATGCCCTCAAGGAACGGTTCAAGCCAGCCAATATCATTGGCAACTCCAAGAAGATGCAGGATGTCTATGAATTGATTCAGAAGATTTCCGTCACCAAGACGACTGTTCTTATCACGGGTGAAAGCGGTGTGGGAAAGGAATTGGTTGCCAACGCCATCCACTACAACAGCGAGGTATCGGATGGACCGTTCTGCAAGTTCAATTGCGCCGCCCTACCCGAAAGCATCGTCGAGAGCGAACTGTTCGGGCATGAAAAGGGGGCGTTCACCGGCGCCGTCACCCTGCGCAAGGGGCGGTTCGAACTGGCCGATGGCGGAACCATTTTTCTGGACGAGGTCGGCGAGCTGTCGCTGCCCGTCCAGGCGAAACTGCTGCGCGTGCTGCAGGAGCGGACGTTCGAACGCGTCGGCGGCAGCCGCCCGATCAAGGTGGACCTGCGCATCATCGCGGCAACCAACCGGAATCTGGCCGACATGGTCGAAAATGGGACGTTCAGGGAAGACCTCTATTATCGGCTGAACGTGTTCCCGATCATGGTCCCTCCCCTGCGCGAGCGGGGAAGCGACGTGGTGGCGTTGGCCGATCATTTCATCGCCCACTTCGCGGCGGAAGCGGGCAAGGAGATCAAACGCATCTCGACGCCGGCGCTCAACATGCTGATGGGTTACCACTGGCCCGGCAACGTGCGGGAACTCGAGAACGTGATCGAGCGCTCGGTGATTCTCTCGGACGACGGCGTCATCCATGGATACAACCTGCCGCCGTCCTTGCAGACGGCGACGGAGTCGGGAATCCCGTTCGGGGGCGGGCTGGAGGCCAAATTGGCGGCGGTAGAATACGAGATGATCGTCGAGGCGCTCAAGACCCACAAGGGCAACACGACCGAGGCGGCGAAAGAATTGAACCTGACGCGTCGCATCCTCGGCTTGCGCATGGCCAGATATCATCTCAGCTACAAGTCCTATCGAAAGGACTGACGGGGCCGTTGTCGGATGGGGAGGCGGAGAATTCCGCAAACCTATGACGTTACGGCATCGGCATCCGCCATCTGGACCAGTTCGATGCGATAGCCGTCCGGATCCTCGATGAAAGCGACCGTGTTTTTGTTGTGTCTTTGGGGACGGGGCGGCCGGGGCATGGTTACCCCGTCGGCCGCCAGGCGCTCGCACAGTTTATCGATGCCGGTGACCTGGATGGCGATGTGCCCGAAGGCGTCGCCCAACCGATAGGATTCCTCGCGCTCCCAGTTGAACACCAACTCGACGGCCATGTGCCGCCCAGGGTCGCCGTAGCCCAGATAGGCCTGGGAGAAGCGGTTCTTGCGATGCTCCCGCCGTTCCAGCACCGTCATACCCAGAAGCCGGGTGTAAAAATCGACCGATCGCTCCAGGTCGCCGACCCGCAGCATGGTGTGGAGCAGCCGGAATGTGCCAGGGTCGGGCTCCGGTCCCGAGCCTCGGTCTCCCATGGCGCCAGATAACGTCAGTTGCGCACCCCTTTTTCCCAGTACGGCATAATCCCGGAAAAATGCGGTGATGGACGTCTCGACGGGCTGGCCGGCATAGCCATCCACCGCCACGACGTTCGCCGCCCGCAACTGCTCCCTCGGCGTATCACCGATCTTCGCGACGAACAGGGCCATGCAGCCTTTCAGCGCGCGTATGGTGGCTTCGCGCCGGTTATCGCTTTCATCGACGTAATCGTCGACATTGCGGAGTTCCACCAGCCGGGCTCCTCCGGGGTCCATCTCATAGACGTGCAATTCGTCAATCTGACCGAAGTGCTGGTCGACGGTGCCGCCATCCTTGCTGGCGACGGCAACCAGAAGTGTAGCGTCCTTTGGGTATGATCTCTGGTCATGGCCGCACATGGTCACTCCTGTAAATATGTGGAAAAAGGCTGCAAGGCAACAAGCGATTTTCATGCCATGATTCCGCCGGCGATCAGGCCATACGCCTTTCCATTTTCGCACATCGATGAACATTGGGCGTAAAAACGCACTTTTTCGAACGGATGTGATGGCGCCAGAGAAGCTCGGATCAGTCGAAAAATATCCGTAGCCCATTGAATTCAAGCTCGAGAACGGGATTGGCACAAGTTATGCAGTGATCACATCGACTGCCACTTTTCGAGTAATCGGTCTGAACCGGCAGCGCCAAATCCACATCCGCTTGTGCGAGGAGATACGCCAATGCCCATGATACTTCTGAAGTGCGACAAAGACATCCCCGAGCGGGAGAAACACATCTATTTGAAGGCCCCCGATGAGGATACCCGTGATTTTTTGCCCATTTCCAATGCGGCGACCATTCCCGGGACGCTGTCCGAACGGGGCTGCGCTTTCTGCGGCGCTAAGCTGGTGATCGGTGGTGTACTGAAGGACACCATCCAGATGATCCACGGTCCTATCGGATGCGCCTACGATACCTGGCATACCAAGCGCTATCCCAGCGACAATGGCCACTTCCAGATGAAATACGTGTGGTCCACCGATATGAAGGAAAGCCATATCGTCTTCGGTGGCGAGAAACGGCTCGAAAAAAGCATGAACGAAGCCTTCGATGCGATGCCCGATATCAAACGCATGATCGTCTACACCACCTGCCCGACGGCTTTGATCGGCGACGATATCAAGGCGGTGACCAAAAAGGTGATGGCCGAGCGCCCCGATGTGGACATCTTCACCGTCGAATGCCCTGGCTTCTCCGGCGTCTCCCAGTCCAAGGGGCACCACGTCCTCAACATCGGCTGGGTCAACGAGAAGGTCGGCACCATCGAACCCGAGATCACCAGCGAGTTCACCATGAACTTCGTCGGTGACTTCAACATCCAGGGTGATACCGAACTGCTGCAGACATACTGGAATCGGCTGGGCATCCAGGTCATCGGCCATTTCACCGGCAACGCCAACTATGATGACCTGCGCGGCATGCACCGCGCCAAACTGAATGTGGTGAACTGTGCCCGTTCATCCGGATACATCGCCAACGAGTTAAAGAAACGGTACGGCATTCCCAGGCTCGATATCGACTCATGGGGGTTCAACTATATGGCCGAAAGCATCCGCAAGATCTGCGCCTTCTTCGGTATCGAGGAGAGAGGGGAGGCCCTGATCGCCGATGAATATAGCCAGTGGAAAGCCAAGCTGGACTGGTACAAGGAGGGCCTTACAGGTATCAAGATGGCGATATGGACCGGCGGGCCACGGCTCTGGCACTGGACCAAGTCCGTCGAGGACGACCTGGGCGTCCAGGTGGTGGCCATGTCATCCAAATTCGGACACGAGGAGGATTTCGAAAAGGTGATCGCCCGCGGGCGTGAAGGCACTTATTACGTAGACGACGGCAACGAGCTGGAATTCTTCGAGATCATCGAAAGGGTCAAGCCGGACGTCATCTTCACCGGGCCCCGCGTCGGCGAACTGGTGAAGAAGCTGCACATCCCATACGTCAACGGCCACGCCTACCACAACGGTCCGTACATGGGCTTCGAGGGCTTCGTGAACCTGGCCCGCGATATGTACAACGCCGTGCACAACCCTCTTCTCAAGCTGGCCGCAACCGATATCCGCGGAGATGTCCGCCCGCCAATGAAGGAGGCCGTGTAATGAACAGCAAAGTGGATGATCTGTTCGGCTACGTCCAGGAGCGGTGCCTGTGGCAGTTCTCTTCCCGGGCCTGGGATAGGCATGAAAACATCGACGGGGTCATCGAAAAAGTCACGGTGCTATTGATGGGAGAGGATCCCGGCCTCGGCACGCCTATGGACCGTCTGCATTACGCAGACGCCAAGATCATGGTTTCCGATATCAAGGAGCGCTACCCATGGATCGATGATGCCGAACCGGCCCAGATCCGCGAGTTGATGCAAGGCTTGAAGGAGCGCTTGGTTGAAATCGCGATTACCAGGTCAAAAAACCACGAACTGAACCACACACTCTATTGAGTCTGGTTTCCAGAAAATAGGAGAGGTATGCCATGAGTTGCGAAGTCACCACGAAAGATCGGGCCGGGATCATCAACCCTATGTTCGATTGTCAGCCGGCCGGTGCCCAGTATGCCGGTATCGGCGTCAAGGACTGCATCCCGCTCGTCCATGGTGGACAAGGGTGCAGCATGTTCGTTCGCCTCCTGTTCGCCCAGCATTTCAAAGAGAACTTTGACATCGCCTCCACCTCGCTGCATGAGGAATCGGCGGTGTTCGGCGGTGCCAAGCGCGCCGAAGAAGGCGTCATGGTATTGGCCAGGCGCTATCCCAACCTCCGTGTCATCCCCATCATCACCACATGCTCGACCGAGGTCATCGGCGACGACATCGAAGGAACCATCAACCGCTGCAACCGGGCGCTGAAGGAAGAGTTCCCGGGCCGCAAGATCCATCTGGTCCCGGTCCATACCCCCAGCTTCAAGGGCAGCCATGTCAGCGGCTATGCCGAGTGCATGCTATCCATGGTCAAGACCATGGCGACGCACAAGGGCGTACCCAGCGGCAAGCTCAACGTCTTCCCCGGCTGGGTCAACCCCGGAGATGTCGTCCTCCTGAAACGCTATCTGCGGGAAATGGGGGTGGACGCAACGGTCTTCATGGACACCGAGGATTTCGACTCGCCCATGCTACCGGACAAGTCGATCCACACCCATGGGCGGACGACGGTGGAAGACATCGCCCATTCGCCCAACGCCATGGGCTCCATTGCTCTTGCCCGCTACGAAGGCGCCAGCGCAGCCGAGTACCTGAAGGCCGAGTTCGACGTGCCGTGCATTGTTGCACCGACCCCTTATGGCATCGGGAATACCGACGCGATGCTGCGCCACATCAGCGAGCTGACCGGAAAGCCGATCCCCGAGTCCCTGGTCAAGGAACGCGGCATCGCGCTGGACGCCCTCCAGGACCTGACCCACATGTTCTTTGCGGACAAGAAGGTGGCCATTTTCGGCCATCCCGATCTGGTGATCGGCCTGGCCCAGTTCTGCATGGAGGTCGAACTGAAGCCGGTCCTCCTGCTGCTCGGCGATGACAACCCTCGGTATAAGAAGGACCCGCGCATCCTTGAACTGCAGAAAACGGTCGACTGGGACATGGAGATCGTCCGCAACGCCGACCTGTGGGATCTGGAAAGCCGCATCAGGGACGGGCGGGTGGCGCCGGATTTGATCATGGGCCACTCGAAAGGGCGTTACATCGCCATCGACGCCAACATCCCCATGGTCCGGGTAGGCTTTCCGACCTTCGACCGCGCGGGCCTGTATCGACGTCCTACCATGGGCTACCAAGGTGCCATGGAGCTGGGCGAAACCATCGCCAACGCGCTGTTCACCCACATGGAATACACGCGGAACCGGGAATGGATCCTGAATACGTGGTGAGACTACCCAGGGCCGCCGGCCCCATGAGGAGATGGAAATGCCAGAGAACGGCCATTTGAAGATCGCACTGACCACCAATAGCCTCACCCGGGTCGACGTTGACTTCGCCAAGGCCCGGCGGGTCGTGTTCTACGACGTTGCCCACGATTCGGCGGAGTTCCTTGACAGCATGCATTTCTCTCCACCGGAAAAGCGGGAGGGGGACAAAAAAGGTGGAGGCAGAAACGGCGGCTGCTGCATGGTCGATGCCGATGAAGCGCTCGCCAACGGCGACCCTTTTGCGGCGAAGGTGGAGGCGCTCCAGGGCTGCGCCATCCTGTTCACCCGGGGGCTGTCGGATTTCGTCGCGGTCCGCATACGGGACCAGCACGTGTTCCCGGTCAAGATGGAAAAGGTACGCGACATCGATGTGGTCATCGCCTACCTGCAGCAGATGATGAGCAACAACCCACCCCTTTGGCTGCGCAGGGCGATGAAACGTGGAACAGCGCATTCGGCTCACGCATGAAACCATCGGGGGATCTTTCAGGGATGACGGCGGAATCGTGGGAATCCGCCCCATCCACAAGGGAGTTCGCCACCCGGCAAACACGCACCTTTCGCACGCAACATTCGATTAGAGGAGAAACCTGACATGTTTACCAATACTGCGTTTATCTCGGTCCTCATGGCGGTCGCCGAGATCATCGGTGCCGTGACATTCGTCATGACCAGGGACACGGCAAAGCGGATCGTCCTCTCCTGCTTTGGCCTGGGCTTTGGCTTGGCCATCGTCCTTTTCGACATCATCCCCGACGCCACCACGGACAACCCGAGCGGCTGGCTGCTTCTCGCTGTCGGCGTCGCTCTGGGTGCCTTGCTGATGTTCAAGGCGGGCGCACGGGGCAGCCGCACCGGAAGCTTGGCGGCCGTCGGGGGGATGGCCTTGCATAACCTGAGCGAAGGGATCATGGTGGCGGCGATGGGGCCCGCCGCTGGCCCCATCGTCCTTGTCGGTGCCGTCGTCCACAAACTGCCGGAGGGCATGGTCGCGCTCTCGCTGATGAGGGATTTCCCGAGCCGTGTGAAGGCGACGGGGACCCTGCTGTTGGCCGGCATAATTCCCCTGGGGGCGGTGATCACGATCCCGGAGAGGATCCAGCAACCCCTGCTCGCCATCGCCGCGGGAGTGCTTTTCCTGGTACTATCCAAGGCACTGGTGCTTGTCGTTTCCGGCGGAACCCACCGGACGGCCACCGCCGGTACCCCGGCCGGCGCCAAGGTCGCGGGCGCGACGATTGCGGGAATGGTCTTCGCCGGACTGTCCTGCCTGATGATGGGATGACCGCCCGGGCCGCCCCAGGTTCGGCGGCCCAACCTCATGCCCTGCGGACTCGGGACCGATGCCCAACGTGCTTATCCGGAGTCCCGAAAAGACGCCATCACCAGCCGTCCCTCATTAAGGTACCCGATATCCGCTCGAACACATGCCGCACTGTTGATGGATGCTCATCATCCTTTCCCAGAACAGTTGACAGTTGAAAATGCAATTGTAGGTGACTGGCTGAATGCCTAAGGCTGGAAATGCGTAATTGTAGGTCATTTTTATGATGCTGTGATCATCCATCATATTCATATATCGCTTAGGGAGATAATATCTAGTGCGTGAAGAAATGATTAAGTCTGTGCTGTCAGATCTCAATGGTAGCTCCGCTGATATAGAAGCCTCTGCCATTATATCCACAGACGGTCTGGATATTGCTGCATTACTCTCCGCTTCCATGGATGAAGATCGTGTAGGCGCGGTGGCTGCGGCTATGCTCTCTTTACTTTGGGAGAGCGGACAGCAACAGAGTTGGCGCGTGGCAACTTGGAGCAGGTCATGATCAAAGGTGACAATGGATATGTTCTGTTAATAGATGCCGGGTCAGAGGCCGTTCTCAGTACAATTATTCGGAAATAAGCCAAGCTGGGGTTCGTATTTCTAGACGCTTCTCGGGCTGCAAAAGCCATTGAGAATATGCTTTGACTAAGTATGTCAAAGATTAATTGCTTGAAAATGGTATGATTAAAAAGGGGGAATATTTATGAGCACAAACTCCAGCGATGTTCAGACCCTCATGCACATTGGCGGTTTTTCATCAGGGTACGAGGAGCATCTCCGTCATCTCGGCCAATATCTGGTGCCGCGACTACCCGAGCTCACAGATCGATTCTATGAGTGTCTGCTGGCTAATGAACTCACTTGCCCCTATGTGGAGAGACGCGTGGAACAACTGAAAAAGGCTCATATCGCCTGGCTCACGGAACTCTTTTCCGGCGATTATGGAGAAGATTTCATGGCCCGCCAGCGGCGTATCGGCGAAATCCATGTGGCCGTCGGTATCCCGCCTCCCTTTGTGGCGTCCAGCATGAGTTTTCTGCGTAGCGCCTTCCCCAATGAAATCGAAATCATCGCTCGGTCACTGGGTGAACCCATCGGTATTTGCACTGGGATGATTCTGCGCCTACTGGATCTCTGTCAATATTTAATCGATTCGGCCTACGAGGCTGAACGCATGAGGCGTCTAACAGCCGCTACCGGGATGAGTCCAGCCCTGTTGGAAAATCTCATCGCCCTGCGGCCGGTTACAAAACAGAAATCAATTATGGGGTAGATCTGCAACTGCTCATCAAGGTGATGGGCAAGAGCAGAGTCAGCTCCATACACAAATCACCTGGCGAACTGGACGACATCGATTTTAGGTGAACACACAAACATGACCAGAATTGGTTTTGATCAGGTTGATGCGTCATACACAATAAATTACGAATACTCGGAAAACCATGTCATGGCCGGACCGTTAACTGCTTTTTCTAGCAAAATTCAGGACACCCTCGGTTTATTCAGCTTTCAAGTTTAACCTGTGCCAGTTGCAGGATATTATTGCAACTCACTTGCATGAAAGGACATGTTCATGACCGTTCAATCATCCACACTACACAAAAACGTCGTTAGTTTTTGGGGGCTCGTAGGGCAAAGCATCTCCGGCATAGCACCCACTTGCGATGTCGTAGCGTTCATGACTGTGGGAGCAGCTTTTGCGCTGGTTACCCTGCCACTGTCCTATCTGCTGGCGTTTCTGCTTATGTTTTTCGAGGTCAACACCATCTATCATCTGACCAAGCATCGCGCCTCTGCCGGCGGTTATTACAGTTTCGTCGCCGCTGGCTTGGGACCACGTGCGGCAATAGTCACTGGATTTATGGTCATTTTCTACCAAACCATGAGTGTTGCAGGAATTCCGGTCTATGTGGGCGGGGTCTTTCTTCCGGGCTTGTCAAAAAGTATAGGTATCTTGCTCCCGCACTGGTTATGGATCGCGAGCACCCTGTTTTTCATTGGTGTGCCATGGTTGCTCAGTGTGGCAGGGATTCGCCCGAGTATTCGTACTGTCGCCATCACGAGCCTGCTGGAGATTCTTTTTTTGGTGGGTAGTTCAGTGGTTATCATCAGCCGTGTCGTGCCCAGTCATCCTTTGCTGCCCTTCAGCCTTGGTGAGGTAGGATTTAAAGGAGTCGCCATGGGGATGATTTTTGCCATCACCAGTTTCATCGGGATTGGCAGTCATACTCCCCTCGGGGAAGAGGCACGGGGAGTCCGTACTCAGGAAGGAAGAGTTATCGGCAAAGCGGCTTTGGTCTCACTGACCTTGGTAGGGACCGCGCTCGTGCTGTCGGCATATGCCCTGACCGTCGGCTGGGGAATGGATAACATGCACAGTTTTGCTGCCAATGGTGCGCCCGGAGTCGTAGTCTTTCACCGTTATCTCGGCTTTTGGGGCGCCGTCGCCTTGGTCGTCCTCGCTGTAAATAGCGCCATGGCCGGTGATCTGGCTCTGCTCAATGCCTCAGCACGGGTGCTATTTGCCATTGCCCGCGATCGTCTGCTTTATACTTCATTCGCTCAGGTAAACGGTCGCGGAGCGCCGCAAGCGGCGGTGAACGTGCTCGCCATCATTGCCATTACCCTGGCCATAGTTTTTGGTCTGGTTTTTGGTCCGAGCAATGCTTTCGACGTAATGACCACAGCGGTGCTCATCGGCCTGGTCACGGCCCACACATTGATGAACGTTTCTTTGATGAAATTACCAAGAGGGAATGAACGGCTTTTAACGTGGCTCTTTTTTCATTTTTTTCTCCCGGTACTGGCCACACTCCTGTTCTGGTGGGTGCTTTGGGAGTCGCTTGTCCCTTTTGCCTATCCTCTCTATTGGTCTTTGCTCCTCTGGCTGTCAGCGATAGTCCCCGTCCTGTTCTTCGCGATCTTTCGCGCTCGACGGCTTCATAGGATAAGGACTTCGCTGCTGGGCACACCGGACAACTCAAAGATGGATGCTCCCGTCCAAGCGGGGCGATAAGAAATCGTGAGATAGGGCCGATGTGCTCGGGCTGGTTCCGAGACCTATGGGTACCTCAATGCAGGGAGACCTGGGATTCCTCATCCCAGTGCACCAGTTCCAGGCGCCCCGTTGCGTGTTCCACGAGCG